>NZ_JBNNVS010000002.1:0-258859 GCF_050280665.1 Pseudomonas sp. NPDC089547
TTGTTGTCGCTGTCGATGGCCTGCTTGCCGAGGATGACCAGCTGCGGCTGCTCCTTGTCGACAACGGCTTTCAGCGCCTTGGCCACGGCCAGGGAGTTCAGTTCGTCAGCGGCTTCTACCAGGATGGCGCGGTCGGCACCCAGGGCCAGGGCAGTACGCAGCTGCTCCTGGGCAGTGGCCGGGCCAACGGAAACGACGACGATCTCGGTCGCAACGCCCTTTTCCTTCAGGCGGACAGCCTCTTCCACGGCGATTTCGCAGAAGGGGTTCATGGACATCTTGACGTTGGCAAGGTCGACGCCGGAGTTGTCCGCCTTGACGCGAACCTTGACGTTGTAGTCGACCACTCGTTTGATTGCGGCGAGCACTTTCATAGGCAGGGATACTCTGTGTTCAAGCGATGGCAACAGGCGCGAAAAAAGAGGGGTCAGATGACCCCTGAAGCGCGCAGTTGCTGAATACGTTCATGGGGCAGGCCGAGCTCGGCAAGGATGTTTTCGCTGTGCTGGCCCAGCGCGGGGACCGGGCCCATGCGCGGTGCATAGGCGTTGCTGGTGGCTGGTGGCAACAGGCTGGGTACTGACCCGGCGGCGGTGTCGATCTGCCGCCAGCGGTCGCGGGCCTTCAGTTGCGGGTGGGCCCAGACACCCTGCATGTCATTGACCTTGGCATTGGCGATACTGGCCCCATCGAGGCGCCCGATTACCGTGCCGAAGTCCAGCGCAGCAAAGGCCTCGACAATCAGCCCGCGCAGCGCATCGCGATTGGCCACCCGCTTGAAGTTGGCACTGAAGCGCTCGTCCTCGGCCAGTGCCGGCTGCTGTAGCACGTGTTCGCAGAAGAGCTGCCATTCGCGCTCGTTCTGCAGGCCAAGCATCACGGTACTGCCGTCGCCCACCGGGAAGGGGCCGTACGGATAAATGGTGGCGTGCGCCGCGCCGGCACGTGGCGGTGGTGCGGCACCCTCGTACGCGTAGTACAGCGGGTAGTTCATCCACTCCACCAAGGCCTCGAGCATGGACACTTCGACCTGGCTGCCGATGCCGGTCTTTTCCCGCAGCAGGACCGCCGAAAGGATACCGGTATAGGCATACATGCCAGCGGCGATATCGGCAATCGAGTTGCCGGCCTTGGCCATGCCGTCTTCCCCCGGCCCGCCGGTCACCGACAGGAAGCCGCCTTCGCTCTGAATCAACAGGTCGTAGGCTTTTTTCTGTTCATAGGGGCCGCCCGCACCGTAACCGGAGATATCGCAGACGATCAGCCGTGGGAATCGCGCGTGCAGCGCCTCGAAGCTCAACCCCAGGCGGGCGGCCGCACCCGGTGCCAGGTTCTGCACCAACACATCGGCCTGCTCTAGAAGTTGGTCAAGAATATCGCCGGCAATTTCCTGCTTGAGGTCCAGGGCGAGGCTTTCTTTCGAGCGGTTGGTCCACACGAAATGCGAGGCCAGGCCGTTGACACGCTGGTCGTAGCCCCGGGCGAAGTCGCCACTGCCGGGGCGCTCTACCTTGATGACCCGGGCGCCCAGGTCGGCCAGCTGGCGGGTGCAGAAGGGCGCCGCGATCGCGTGTTCGAGGCTGATGACGGTAATGCCGTCAAGGGGGCGGATGGGCTGGCTCATGCTGGTTGTCTCTCTTGTTATGGCAGGCCCCCGTAGGTCACGGGGGCGGTGCGGATCAGAACGAGCGCGGCAGTTCAAGCAGGTGTTCGGCCACGTAGGACAGGATCAGGTTGGTCGAGATAGGGGCAACCTGGTACAGGCGGGTTTCGCGGAATTTGCGCTCGACGTCGTATTCATTGGCAAAGCCGAAGCCGCCGTGGGTCTGCAGGCAGGCGTTGGCCGCCTCCCAGCTGGCCTTGGCGGCCAGGTACTTGGCCATGTTGGCGGCCGCCCCGGCGTTACGCCCGCTGTCGTATTCGGCGCAGGCGCGCCAGCGCATCAGGTCGGCGGCTTCGATCTCGATGTGGGCCTCGGCGATGGGGAATTGCACACCCTGGTTCTTGCCGATCGGCCGGCCGAACACCTCGCGGTCACGGGCGTACTGGCTGGCTTTTTCGACAAACCAGCGGCCATCGCCGATGCACTCGGCGGCAATCAGGGTGCGCTCTGCGTTGAGGCCGTCGAGGATGTAGCGGAAACCTTTGCCTTCTTCACCAATCAGGCTACTGGCCGGGATTTCCAGGTTGTCGAAGAACAGCTCGTTGGTTTCGTGGTTCACCAGGTTGGCGATCGGCTGCACGGTCAGGCCGTTGCCGATGGCTTCGCGCAGGTCGACCAGGAAGATCGACATGCCATCGACCTTTTTCGTCACCTCGGCCAGCGGGGTGGTGCGTGCCAGCAGGATCATCAGGTCGGAGTGCTGCACACGCGAGATCCACACCTTCTGGCCATTGACCACATACTTGTCGCCCTGGCGAACGGCGGTGGTCTTGATCTTGGTGGTGTCGGTGCCGGTAGACGGCTCGGTAACGGCCATCGATTGCAGGCGCAGTTCGCCGCTGGCCAGCTTGGGCAGGTAGTACCGCTTCTGCTCGGCGCTACCGTTACGCAGCAAGGTGAACATGTTGTACATCTGGCCGTGGATGGTGCCGGAGTTGCCGCCGCAGGCATTGACCTCTTCGAGAATTACCGAAGCCTCGGCCAAGCCCAGGCCGGAACCGCCGAACTCCTCGGGAATCATCGCCGACAGCCAACCCTCGTCGGTCATGGCCTTGACGAAGGCTTCAGGGAAGCCCTTTTCCTCATCGATCTTGCGCCAGTACTCGGCGGGGAAGTCGCCACACAGGGCACGCACACCCTCACGAATGGCGTTGAGTTCTTCGTTGTTGTTGTCGTTCATCATCATTCTCCAGGGTGGGCCGGGCCGGCAGCGTCATCGTGGTTCGGCCGCCGGCCGGCCCTTTAACACGGTCAGATGGGCTGCAAGCCCAGGGCGGCGCGGAAGCGGTTCTTGATGTAAAAACCATCGCGTGGTGGCAGTACGCGGGGCGGGTTCTCGGCCTTGATTTTCACCGTCGCCAGCTTCACGCCATCACGGGTGGCGAAACGCTCGCGCAAGGCATGCACCCCGTCCATCTCACGGATCTCCTGAGTCCAGGAAAAACCGCAGGTATCGGCGACCCGGTCCAGCTGGATGCCGAACCCGGCGTGGCTGACCTGCATGCCGGTCTCACCGAAGTGGCCGTTATCCAGCACCACGATGGTCAGGTTCTTGGGCTGCTGCAGGGCAACCGTGGCCAGGGCGCCAAAGCCCATCAGCAGTTCGCCGTCACCGGTGACCACCACCACGCTTTTGTCCGGCTGCGCATTGGCCAGGCCCAGGCCCACGGTGATGGCGCTGCCCATGGCGGCCCACAAGTAGTAGTTGTTGTCGTGATCGCCTGCGGCCATCACATCATAGGAGGCCGAACCCAGGCCGGTGACCACGAGCACATCGTTGCGGTCGGCAAGCAAGGTACGGACGACTTCACGGCGGCAAAGCACGTGGTTGGCGCTTACTTGACCCATTTCTTTTCTCCGATCAGGCGCTGGCCGAGCAGCAGGGCAGTGGCGGCATCGCCATTGAAGGCCATGGTGGCGGCACCATGGAGCAGGGGCGCCACATCCTCAGGCTTGTCAGCGCGCCAAGTCATCACCTTCATCAGGTTCAGCGAGGCTTCGGTGGCCTGGCCCATGGGGTTCTGCCAGGCATTGAACTCGGCCCAGTCGCCGCGCATGGTCACCACCATCAGCAGCGGGAAGCCGGCGCAGTTCTGCAGGGCGAGGGTGTTGATGCAGTTGCCGACGCCGCTCGATTGCATCAGTAAGGCGCCCCGTTCACCGCCCAGCCATGCGCCGGCCAGGTAGCCGATGCCTTCTTCTTCGGTGGTGAGTACCACGGCCTTGATATCGGGGTCGGCGTAGGACATGCGGATGGCTGCCGAGTGGCCGGCATCCGGGACGAACACGACGTGTTTGACGTCGTGGGACTTAAGGACACGGAACACGTCCTCTTGCCAGTTCTGTTCAGCTTCTTGCGATGACATGGGTATCTCCCGGCAGTGCTGCTTTTGTTTTTCCACATGATGGGGGGAGTTGCGGTGCACGACGACTACCGTTTTTTTCTTTGAGATATGCCGGGTCGGCATAGGTTGGCTCGTGGGATGGCGGGTCAGCGTTCGGCGCGACCAGCTGCCGCATAAAGTCAGGCATGGCTCGCGCAGGAGAGGTTGCCTCTATAGAAAGCGGGCATAGCTGATAGACATATGTAGCGCTTATGGGCCGGTGGCGATGACGTTAGGTTGTGCATTCGGTTTCGCTGCAGACCTCGGCGTTTATCCTCAAGGCCGTTGTCACCCACCTGTACCCAGCTCATTCCGGGCGTGGAGGCAACTCCGCGCGCTACTGTCCCGCAAGCAGACAAGCCAATGGCTTGAGCCAGGCGCCCAGGTTCTAACTGCTATGCTCAAATGCTATAGCTGCTGACGGACGCTGTCTTTAGACTGCCTGATACGCCGCTCCAGCGGCTTCCCTTTCCCTGCCAGTGGTTGATCAATGGACGTAACGCAACTTAAAACCCTGATCCATGTGGCGGAACTTGGCAGCTTGAGCAAGGCATCGGACCGGCTGCATGTAGCGCAACCGGCATTGAGCAGGCAGATTCGGCAGCTGGAAAAGGAGCTGGGCGTCTACCTGTTCGAGCGCCATGGGCGTGGGATGGAAATCACCGCGGCGGGGCTGGAGGTGCTTGAGCGGGCCACCCGCATCATGAACGAGCTGGAGTCCATTCGTACTTCGGTAGCCGGCGGGCGGGCGGCATTTCGCGGCATGGTCGCCATCGGTACCACGCCGACGATCGCCGAGATCGTCACGGTGCCGCTGGTCAAGCGCATCAGTGACACCCACCCGGATCTCTCCATCCGTTTTTCATCGGCATTCAGCGGCTATCTACTGGACTGGTTGCAGCGGGGCGAACTGGAACTGGCCATCTCCTACGACCCGCAACCGTTACATACCCTGCGCATCGAACCGGTGATGATGGAGAACCTGGTACTGGTTGGCCCTGCCGATTCGGGGCTCAACCTCGATACAGCGATCCCTTTCGCACAGTTGGCCAGTGAACCGATGGTCTTGCCCAGCCCCCGTCATGGGCTGCGCAAGATCATGGACCAATGTGCCCTGGAGCGCGGCTTCAAGATCACCACCAGCGTCGAGGCGGATTCGTTCGGCGCAATGATCGACCTGGTGCGCAATGGCTTTGGCTACACCGCGTTGCCCTTGGCGTCGATCTACTCGCGCTTGAACGACGGCACACTGTGCGCGGCGCCGCTGGTCGACCCCACGCCCATGCGAAAACTGGTGCTGGTGCTGCCGGCCGATCGCCAGGTGAGCCCGGCAACCCGCTACGTCGGCCAAACCTTCGTCGACATTGCCTCGGAGCTTGTGGCCGAACGTATTTGGGCTGGGCACATGCTCTGATGCAGCAGCCAAGCTATTCAATCCCGGCATAGCTGCTAGAGGTTAGCGGGTCTGGCCGCTATCCAGGCGAGGGCGTAGTTTTGCTCGGGAATAAAAGCCAGTGCGCTTTCGCTGACTTGTAAAATAATAGATCCCAGAAGGTACCCCCATGATGCGCGTTTCATCGCCTTGCGTTTTGCCGCCTGTTTTTTCCCACCACAACTCCAAGCCGATCAATCGAACGTAAACCGACGCTGTCGTTCCTGCCTTGCGTTTACATTAGATCTGGAGTTGCCCCATGCACGCCAACAATAACAATCCCGCTGCGCCTGATATCCATAACCTGACCAACCGCCAACGGATCCGCGCCATTCTCGGTGCCTGCTCCGGCAACCTGGTGGAGTGGTACGACTTCTTCATCTACGCCTACACCTCAATCTACTTTGCGGCCCTGTTCTTCCCCCAGGGCGACCAGACCACGCAGTTGCTGGCGACCGCCGGGATCTTCGCCGTAGGCTTCTTCATGCGGCCGTTGGGTGGGTGGATCTTCGGCTACCTGGCCGACACCCGTGGTCGCAAGTTTTCCATGATCATCTCTGTGTTCCTGATGTGTGGCGGCTCGCTGATGATCGCCGTACTGCCCACTTATGAGTCCATCGGCATGGCAGCTCCGGTGCTGCTGCTGGTAGCCCGCCTGATGCAGGGGCTTTCCGTCGGTGCTGAATACGGCACCGGGGCCACCTACATCAGCGAGATTTCCCGCAAGGGCAAGCGCTGCTTCTTTGGCTCGTTCCAGTACTTCACCATCATTGCCGGCCAGTTGCTTGCGCTGCTGACGGTGGTGGTGCTGCAGAATGTGCTGCCGATTGAAGAGCTCAAGGCCTGGGGCTGGCGGATTCCGTTCTTCATCGGTGCGGTCAGCGCACTGGTAGTGGTCTACCTGCGCCGCTCAATGTTGGAAACCGCCCATGCCCAGAGCGCCAAACACAAGGAAGCTGGCTCGATCAAGGCGCTGATGAAGCACAAGAAAGCCTTGCTGCTGACCATTGCCATCACGGCCGGTTGCTCGCTGCACTTCTACACCTTCTCCACCTACATGCAGAAGTATCTGGTGGTGTCGGCCGGCTTCGATCCTTCGACCGTCAGCTTCATCATGACAGCTGCGCTGGTGGTGTTCATGTGTCTGCAGCCGGTGTTCGGGATGATGGCCGACCGTATTGGCTCGCGTAACAGCATGATTGCCTTCGGCGTGCTGTCGAGCGTGTTGATCGTGCCGTTGCTCACGGGCCTGAAGAGCGTCAGCAACCCGTACGAGGCCTTTGCGCTGGTGATGCTCGGGCTGCTGATTGCAGCGTTCTATACGCCAGTGACCGGTGTGCTCAAGGCTGATCTGTATCCCGCCACCGTGCGCGCATTGGGGGTAGGCTTACCTTATGCACTGGGCAATGCGCTGTGTGGCGGCACGGCCGAATACGTGGCGCTGTCGTTGCGAGGCGCGGGGGTGGAATCGTACTTTTATTACTACGTGGCGGCGATGAGCGCCATCACCCTGTTGGCTGCCGTGCTTATGCCTGACTTGCGTAAGCATGGCTATCTTGACGGTACCGGCGCGGTTGAGGAGAACACCGGCCTGCGCGGCGGACCTGCTTATTCCGACGCTCGGGGGTGAGGCCGCCTTGGGCCGCCTCAGCCGGTCTCACATGGCGGCCTACGCGGCACCCAACAGCTTTTCCAGTTGCGCATGCTCCCAGGTGCTCAGCAGCTCTACAGGGTCGGTACTGTACGACTGCAGCGAGTCGAAAATGTAGGCACGTCCGTCCGGGCTGTAACAGCTATCGCAATAGTCGAGCGTGTCACAGTCGTTATAGAACGTGAGCACCCAGCCATCGGCCTCCACTGCCATCAAACCGCAGTGGATTTCAGCCCACGACTGCTGACCTAGTCGGCGTACGCTACGAACCCCGAGAGCGATGTCCCGCAGGATCTGATAGGCCTCGCGGGCTGTGAGTGGTTTTGCTTCCAAAAGAACGGTACCTGTATCTGGGTGTTGTCGGTCTATCCGCGTCGGACCTCGGCTGACCGAATAGTAAATGAAAGTGTTGCGCGGACATCAATTTGGTAGCCTTCGGCTTTTTTGGAGCACACTCATGACAGCCAACGCACAGTGCAAGCTCAACGCCCGCTACGGCGCGCCGGACATTTCACCGGTCACGCAATGGAATGAGGTCATCGAGCAACTGCTTGATCATCGGAGCGTCCGGGCGTTCTCTGATCAACCTCTGCCCGGAGGCACAATCGAGACGCTGGTCGCAGCCGCCCAGTCCGCTTCTACGTCTTCAAACCTCCAGGTCTGGAGTGTTGTCGCTGTTCAAGATCTCGATCGTAAGAAGCGCTTGTCGGCGTTGGCGGGCAATCAGGCCTATATCCATCAAGCCCCGTTATTCCTGGTCTGGCTTGCAGACCTGTCCCGGGTTTCGCGCATCGCGGAGCAAGCAGGGGTCGAGCTGGAGGCGTTGCCGTATCTGGAAAGCGTGCTGCTTGGTACGATCGACGCAGCTTTGGCCGCTCAGAACGCTGTGGTTGCTCTGGAGTCGCTGGGGCTTGGCAGCGTCTACATCGGCGGCATACGTAATGACATCGAAGGGGTCGCCAAAGAGCTGGCGCTCCCGCCCCAGATCTATCCCGTGTTCGGCCTGTGCGTTGGCTATCCATCACCTGACCGACCTGCAAAGGTAAAGCCGCGGCTGCCGCAGCAAGCCGTACTGCATCATGAAACCTATACGATCGCCGGCGAGGAGGGCGTCCTCTCGGAATACGATGCGCGCTTGGGTGCGTTCTATCAACGTGAGGGAATGAAAGCTTCGGGCTGGTCGGAGCAAGTGATCAGCAGACTGCGGGATGTTTCGAACCTGCATGGGCGTGAGGCGCTTCTGGGTGAGCTGGCGCGGATGGGCTTCGGGCTTCGCTGATGCTTTAGGCTCCCCGCGAATGTACAGCCCTGCTTCAGCTGAGCATTGGGGCAACTATTGACAAAAATGGCGATGCTCCGATTACGACGAAAGTGTTCTACATGAGCGGGGCCGCCCAAGTAGTGCAGCATGGGGTACATTTGTACTCACCCGAGGATTCGTAGCTCGCGATCTGAGCCTGGCGGCATCCCTGCGAAACCTCAAAAGGAGGGCATCATGCTCACCGCGTCGGAGTTGTCGTCATTGGCCATCAGCGCACACCAGGATCTGCCATCCTGGGCCAGGTTCGTGGCGCTGACTGAGTTTGCTTGGCAAGATCGAGCTGTGGTCTCAGATGCCGCTGAGTGGCAGGCGCTCTGGTTTGAGATGGAAATCGTCAATGCCCTCGCATTAGCCGAGTGGGAAGAAGAGGGGGCTCCTCCTGACTGGCTCACCCAGTGGAACGCCGGCTACCAAACGGACGCGCAGATCCTGGTTTTTAAACTTCGTCGTCTGATTGAGAGGCAAGAATAATTTGTGCCAATCCACAGGAACCGAGACACGGGAAACGGCCAATATAGGAGGCACCATGGATTTTTCATATGACGAATTGATCGACAGGGCGATGTATCTAGGCGTGCACCAGATCGCATACCCGATTGATGTCTTAGAGACCGCTAGGTTGTTAGCAGAGCACATATCCGGGGGCGATGACTTCGAAAAATTACTTGTACTGGTTTCAGACCCCGAGAACCATTTTACCCGTTGGGCGGCCATAAGGGCCATTGTCATTATAGGGCCCTCCGCTGTCGCCAAAGCACGGCCAACGCTGGAAGCCCGAACGACGCTTGAAGATTTCCCCCTCGCTAAACAAGCACTTTATAGCGCCCTGGATTCACCAGGTGAGTGAGGGGGGCAGATTTCAGAGCCAAGATATTCGACGGCGATAGGGCAAAAGCGGCTAGTCCTGAATGTCCGCGTTCGACCAAAGCAGTTCCTCAGAGAGCCGCATGTGGCCAAGCACGGTCAACACCACTGCTCCGCTCGGCCTCATTTGTGAACAATCAAGCAAGCGGAGCGCGCAGGCCCCGATGGGCCATAGGCGTGAGGATGGAAGCCCGCGAGGGCCGCAACCTGGCGAAGCCGAGTAACGCGCTTCACCGGTAGTCTGCTAAAGCCCCCTGATGAGGGCTTTTTCTATAGTAATCCCGTTAGGTTGTTACCAGGTGGGTTAGCTTATCCAAGGCGCTAAATAAGAGGATGGCAGGCACGGCTAAAGATAACTGTCCTTGCCTTGCAAGCGCGGACTCCAGTCCTCGACCTCACGCTGATTCAATCGTTTTTCAAGAGTGCGACGCCAAGACGCGGTCAGCGGCAGGGCTAAGCACTCGCGTAGCAGTCGCAAATCGATTTGTTTGTTGAATAGCACCTCCGCCAACCGCGCCAGTGACCAGTCACCATGAGTGCGTGCGACCAGTTGCAGGCTGCTGCCCGCTGCTATCGTCCCCTCTTCCAGCACGCGGTAGTACCACCCAGTACGCCCGGACTGCTGCATACGCAGGGCCAGATCCGTGATGCCGAAGCGGTCGCTGAGCTTCCAGCATGGCATGCGTCCTTGGGACACCTCCAGCAGCGCCGTCCCGGCCCGGATACGATCACCTAAGCACACGTCTTCCTCAGTCCAGCCCACAGTGCTGAAGTTCTCGCCAAAAGCACCCGCTCTTGTGAGCAAATGATGATCGCCCAGCTCGATGGCCCAGCTTGAGTAGTGTTCGCGTGGGTAATGATGTATGGCCTTGTCTACGCCACCATGAATCCTTGTGTCACCCTGTTCATCGTCCGCTACTCCGAGGGTGGAAATCCGCAGTTCTTCTCGGCGGGGCGACTTGGCGATGGCACTGCGCGAACCAGGTCGGGTGAAATCTTGCGCGCGGCCGGTGAGCAGTGTGTCCAAATGAAGTACGGTCAGGCTCATGCTACCTCCTTCGCAGCGTGTTCAACGCATATCAGCTCAACATCGCTGTGCTGCAAAGGTTGCTGGGTCAGGCCACAGAACGGCAGGCCATCGCGCTGCTGGTGAAAGCGGCAGGTCTTGCACAGGCCGAATCCCGGTACATCTTCGTCACGCTGGATCTGCCGGAGCAGATGTGTGAACAAGAGTTCCAACAACTGGCCCTGCTCGCCCATGCCCGCCAGTGCCGTGGCCAGAAACTGCGGCGGCGCTACCGCCTCCAGCAATGAGCACGCCGGCGCGGTCAGCTGTAGATGCACGCTGCGTCGATCCAGCAAATCTTGCCTCTTCTCGATCAGGCCTTTGGCTTCAAGCGCCTTGAGCGACTGCGAGACTGTGCCCTTGGTCAATCCTAGGTATTCGGTGACTGCCAGCGGGGTGTCCGAGTAGCGGTTGCAACGTGAAAGATAAATCAACGCGCTGACCTGAATGGGCTGCAAGTCGGACAGCAGAGGGTGCTGGCGATTCCAGATTCGCATCAGGCTGGTCAGGCGTTCGAGCAGGTCAAAAAAAGTAGTCGCGGTCATGTCATCACCCCTGTCGAACATAGTATCGAATAAAAACTATCTTGACAAAGCGTGACGCAGGAGTAGCCTCTAAAACCGTATCGACTCGATACCAATCGCCCAGGAGAAACTAGAGATGACTAATGCACGCTTCTACCACGCTGGCTGCTCCGTTTGCGTTTCTGTCGAGGAGACCTTGCTCAACCTGCTGGACTCTCAGGTTAAGGTCGAGGTTGTGCACCTAGGTGAGCAGCCACAACGAGTTGCCGAAGCCGAGCAGGCAGGGGTCAAGTCGGTTCCTGCATTGGTGGTCGAGGGCCAGGTGCTGCATCTGAACTTCGGCGCTTCCATTGACGCGCTGAAGTGAGGAGGTACCTGTGAAAGTCCAGGTCTTCGATACCCATGTGCGCACGACTGACGGGGGCTATCTGCACTTCGATGTCCTTATCGAAAGCGACGACCCTGCGCTAGCCGCCCGCTACGCTCGTGACTGGCTTGCCACCCGTGGCGTTGCCCAGGCGGATGTATCGCAAAGTCGTTGCCATTTCTGTCACAGCGAACCTGCTCACCCGGATGTGGCGGGAGCGATTGCCCTGCAGGGCTACTACATCATTCCGCTGCAAGGCTAATTGGAGAACCTCGCCATGACCACGTACCAGCCCCTGAACTGTGATCTGCATGACTTTTTGGAAATCGCTTGCATGCATGGCTACTGCCTGCAGGTCGAGTTGATCGAAGGCCAGCGCTTCATCGCCAGGGCGCTGGATACGCGCACTGCTCCCAGCAAGGAAGAATATCTTGTGCTGCAAGGCGACACTGGCAAGCAGGAAGTACGGCTGGATTGTCTGCTGGCAATCACGCCGGTGGACGCTGACGCAAGCTTCGGACGTATCGAGTTAGCCGGTAACGATTGCGTGGTTTAACAGGCGTAGCCGCATTTGTGGATCAGGCGGGTATCGATCCATGACGGTGTGATTTGCCGTACTTTGACGCTCGTGTCACGCAGGGTGAAGCGCTGCGATAGGGAGTAGGAGGAATGGCTGCCTTGGTCGCCGATTAAAGCGCAGTGGCTGCCAGTGGCAGGTGGGCCGGCACGGAACTGTTGTTGATGATGTAAGCGTCCGGCTGGCGCTTGAGATGCTCAACGAAGGCAGCACCTTTCAGGGGGCGCCGCCATCTGCGAGAGGTTTTTACCCGCGGATTTGGTGTACCGCCTCAAGCCGTGCGGAGGGATGCCCGACGGGTCGTATCTGCCTGACTGAGGCAGTTTTAGCCCTTTCTAAGAAATCAAACGGCCTAAAAACTGATCCAGAGCACTGTAATCATGGCAATGGTGGAAGTTCGCCTCACCGACAAACCTGGAAAAGTCTGTATCTCCATAGCCCGCCACATGGCAGCCCGCGAGCAGTCCTGCCTCAACACCAGACAAGCTGTCCTCTACCACCAGGCACTTGTCGGCTGGGAACCCCAAATGCTCGGCGGCATGCAGCATGATTTTTGGGTCGGGCTTCCAGGCCTGTACCTCATACGCACTGATGATGGCGTTCTCAAAGGCCGGGTATAGGCCAACTGCTTTGAGGCAGGTTTCGATCTTGATGCGAGGCCCATTGGAAGCCACACATGCAGGAATTTTGAGCGCCTCTACAAACTCGATTGCGCCCGGCATAGGCTCCAAGCTCCCTTCAAAGAGAGGGATGCTCCGCGTGCGAAATCCAACAGTGAGAGCCTCGGAAGAAAGCGTGGGGTAGTGGTCACGCAGACCATCTACGAAACACTGGAATTGGACACCCCGAAATCGGATGAGTACCTCGGCAGGTGACATCTCAACATCCTGCTCTCCCAGCAACTGACTCAACAGCTGCGCAGCAAGGCGTTCGCTGTCTACCAAGGTGCCGTCGCAGTCGAAAATGATGCCGTGAATCGTCATAGGTATTTCTCTAGCTCCTCTTTGACCAGCTTACCGAGCACCTTTTCTCAGGCGAAAATGAGCTCATCCTAGGCACTGTGCTTCAACAAGTGCCATGCCTCATATCCAGTCGGGTATACCACACTGAAGGCGCGTACTCTCGAGAGCAATCCCGGCCAGCCACGCGCACTGATAGCCGATTGAGTGTGCGGGTTAGATCAAGCCACGCGTTAGGAGGGCGTTCCCAGGTTTACTTCCGCAAAAACTTTTTAGCTCGCATGCTTGGTAGCCAATAGCGCTTATCGTCCTTAGCCATCGACCAAGGATCAAAAAATTCACGCAGGTGAGGTAACTCTTTGTCTGGGTCTTGGGCAAGCCGCTGGCGTACAGAGTGTCGATAGTTCCTATGCCAGACCCGCTTGTCAAATCCCTCACTAGTGGCGGTGGTGATACCGCATATGGTGTTTTTGCGTCGGCTTCTGCTCATATGGGGCCAGCGTTAATGAAGCACGCAGGTTCGCATTCTTGCTCTGAACTGCAGAACAGACCAGGTTAACACGAGAAGCCTCAGATCCCCCCATCGAGCGGCTGCCCGGGCGGATCTGACTGCTTGGTCGTAAGGAGTACAAATGTACTCACCACCTAGCTGCAGTCTTCGAACCGTTTTGAATGTCCGTCATGTAACAACACACTAGATCTGCCCGATGCATCCAACAACACCAGACGGTCGCTACTTCGTAGTCAAAGGTCAGCTCTGGCGCTGCAGCAACCCCGCGCTGCCTGATGAGGAGCGTCAGCACCTGGTGCACGACTTGATGGAAGCCCGGCGAGCCGTGAAGGAAGCCAAAGGTAAGCGTCCGGCGAACTCACCTTCCGAACTCCAGCATTAAGGGTGATGGTGTCCGCGTATTTTTTAGCGGACGCGATCACCCTTATCGCCAGGATTTCCATGCGCCAACGAACCTCTTATCCAAAACCATTCAAAGCCCAAGTCGTTCAGGAATGCCTGCAACCTGGCGCAACGGTGTCCAGTGTCGCCATCAGCCACGGCATCAATGCCAACGTCATCCGCAAATGGCTGCCGCACTATCGAGACCATACCGCAACACCTTCACTGCCGGCATTTGTCCCGCTGAACGCCGCACCTAAACGGCTCGCCGAATCGTCAGTGACAATTGAATTGCGTACGGCTGGGCAATTGATCACGGTGAAGTGGCCAGCCTCTGATCCCGAGGGCTGCGCGCAATTCATTCGGGCTGTCGCTCAATGATCCGCATCGATGCCATCTGGCTGGCCACCGAGCCGATGGACATGCGCGCCGGTACCGAAACCGCCTTGGCGCGAGTGATATCGGTGTTCGGTGCGGCGAAACCGCACTGTGCTTATCTATTCGCCAATCGCCGGGCCAACCGGATGAAAGTGCTGGTGCACGATGGCGTCGGCGTTTGGCTTGCAGCGCGTCGACTGAACCAGGGCAAGTTCCACTGGCCCGGCATTCGCCATGGCGGCGAGGTCGAACTCGATAACGACCAACTTCAGGCGTTGGTACTGGGCCTGCCGTGGCAGCGAGTTGGCACCGGAGGTGTAATTACTGTGCTGTAGACGCCGGCCCTTTGGCCGGTCTACTTGTCGTCGTCCTGCTTCTGCTCTGGGACAATCGGCGGCATGACTTTCTCGCCCAACCTCGACCAGATGACCCCGGAACTGCTTCGTGCCTTAGCGGCACAGGCGTTGCAGTTGCAGTCCCAGGTCTAGGCGATGAGCAGGAAGATCCAGAACGATCAAACCGTCATTGAGCAGCTCACTTACGAAATTGCCCTTCTCAAACGGCACAAGTTTGCCAAGCGCAGCGAGCAGATCAGCCCGGCGCAAAGTAGCTTGCTGGATGACCTGCTCGACATAGACATTGAAGCTATCGAGGCCGAGCTACAACAGCTCCTTCCAGTTCCGCCACAAGCCGAGCCACGGCAATCCCCGAAACGTTTGCCATTGCCGCCGCAGTTCCCGCGCACGGTGATTCGCCACGAGCCTGAAAATACCCAGTGCGCTTGTGGCTGCCAGCTTCAACGCATCGGCGAAGACGTCAGCGAGAAGCTGGATTACACGCCGGGCGTGTTTACCGTCGAGCAACATGTACGTGGCAAATGGGCCTGTCGCCAATGCGAAACCTTGATCCAGGCACCGGTGCCAGCCCAGGTCATCGACAAAGGTATCCCGACCGCAGGCCTGCTGGCCCACGTGATGGTGGCCAAGTTTGCCGATCACTTACCGCTATACCGGCAGGAGAAAATCTTTGGTCGCGCCGGACTGGCAATTGCTCGTTCGACCTTGGCCCAGTGGGTCGGACAAACCGGCGTACAGCTCCAGCCGTTAGTCGATGCTCTGCGTGAAGCGGTGCTGAACCAGGGCGTGATCCACGCTGACGAAACACCGGTGCAGATGCTTGCGCCAGGCGAGAAGAAAACCCACCGGGCCTACGTCTGGGCCTACAGCACGACGCCGTTTTCGGCGCTCAACGCGGTGGTTTACGACTTCAGCCCAAGCCGTGCTGGCGAACATGCGCGCAACTTCCTGGGCTACTGGAACGGCAAGCTGGTCTGCGACGACTTCGCTGGCTACAAAGCTGGTTTTGAACAAGGCATCACTGAAATCGGCTGTATGGCCCACGCCCGTCGCAAGTTCTTTGATCTGCACGTGGCGAACAAAAGTCAGCTGGCTGAACAGGCACTGCATTCGATCAGCGGCTTGTACGAGGTCGAGCGCCAAGCGCGGGATATGAGCGATGAAGACCGCTGGCGAATACGCCAGGAAATGGCGGTGCCGATAATCAAAACACTGCATGACTGGATGTTGGCTCAGCGCGACTTGGTGCCCAACGGGTCAGCTACGGCCAAAGCCCTCGATTACAGCCTGAAACGCTGGGTAGCGCTGACGCGCTACTTGGACGATGGGGCAGTGCCCATCGACAACAACCAGGTTGAGAACCAGATACGGCCATGGGCACTCGGACGCTCGAACTGGTTGTTTGCCGGGTCGCTACGCAGTGGCAAGCGGGCGGCTGCAATCATGAGCCTGATCCAATCGGCGCGTATGAATGGGCATGACCCGTATGCCTATCTCAAGGATGTGCTGACGCGGCTGCCGACGCAGCGAGCAACAGCAATATCACAGCTTCTTCCGCATAAATGGATTTGCTTGACCAAGGACGGATAACTCCAGAAATCATTCGCTAGGCGAATGTGCGACGTGCGAACTATCGATTTCCATTCATAGACCATATACATCAACATCGATCTCATCCAAACCGAGACACGAGAGGTGCGGTTATGTTTGGGAAGATTTCGATACTCGCATTGGCTCCGATGGGGTTGGCATTACTCGCCGGAGCACTGATTCCGCTCCAAGCCTCAAGCAATGGCGCACTGGGCCGCGAGTTAGGTCATCCACTCTGGGCGGCGCTTACTTCGCTGATCGTCAGCTCAGCGGTGCTGATAGCGACCATCGCTGTACTTCGCATACCTCAGCCGAGTATCGCAGAAGCTTTACGAGGCCCTTGGTGGCTGTGGATTGGCGGATTCAGCGGCGCGGTGTATGTCGCGATGGCCACCTTCCTGCCACCTAAGCTGGGTGCTTCGAACTACATCTTACTCGTCATGGTGGGCCAGGTGATTGCCGCCATGCTCATCGACCACTTCGGTCTCCTGGGCCTAGCAGTGAAGCCCATCAACGTCATTCGGCTGGTCGGGGTACTCATCGTTCTGTTTGGCCTGATTGTGGTTCAGATAGGCTCAAACAGAGCGCCTGCGTCGGTGTTGACCAACACAGCATCGCACCCCGTGACCGCAGCCCTCAAGTAAACAGATCCTCCCTTTCGGCTGGTTGTCGCTCCCTTGTGGCCAGCCTTTTTTATTCAGGTCGATGCGGTTCGCCGAATCGTCCACCGCACGGTGCGTTTGAACAATGGTTCAGCACCCTATTTCCGTAAAACTGGAGAAGCGCTATGAACATCGTAAAATTGCAATTCAGCGATGGCCGTCCAAATGCTGTAGGCCTGGAAGACGTAAATGCTGTACTCCGAACCGTAGGTGTTCGTGCCAGCACTGTCGATATCCCTGACGCTGCCAAGCCAATCCTGAAGGCATCACAGTCGCGGACTGTAACAGAAGCCGAGCAAGAAGAACTGATCAAGCTCTTCAGCCTGAACCGCGCAGAGCTTCTGGAACAGATTGAACTGGCTGGCCGAGTACCTGAAACGCCACGGGGCGGCCTGCTCAGCACCCGCCAACCCAATGTCGCTCCTTACCCAAAGGTTTACGACATGTTGGCCATCCCTGACGATTACCGCGCCACAGTGCTGGAAACTTTCGGTCGCTTCCACGTGAACATGGCTCAAAACGGCGTAGGTATCGATGAGGTGATGACAGTCGTTTCGGGTGGGCCATTCACCTGGATGTTCGCGCTCCCGGACAGTGTCGTAGTACGGCTCACAGTAGGCCCGGCGAGTGAGGAAACAGCGATCCGCTTGAGTTATCCAGGCATGGGCATCCACGCCGGTTACATGGATGCCAAGCAAGGGCTGGTCGTGGCGTATGCTCATGGCCCCGAGGAGTTCGACATCCACTACGACGAGCCAACAGCTCCCAACGCGCAACTGTTGAACACCAATCCCTGGGTGGATTTCTCCGGCGACATGCCCACCCTGTTCGACAAGATCAACTAATCACGTTGTACCCGCCCTCGCACCGAAGGTACGGGGGCGCTTTCTGCCTGAGGAGCAACCCAGTGTCTATTTTCAAAGTTCAACACATTGACCACGTTGTTCTGCGCGTTGAAGACATGGAGCGAAGTCTAGAATTCTACATAGAGGTGTTGGGATGCTCGATCAAGAAGCGAAATGAAGAATACGAGATGATCCATCTCGCGGCGGGGAATTCGATGATTGATCTGGTAGATATCCATGGCCCACTCGGTGCGATGGGCGGCGGTGCGCCAGGGAAGGAGCGTCGCAACGTCGATCATTTCTGTCTTCGCGTCGAGCCCTTTGATGAGGATGCGATCCTTACTCACTTGGAGGGGCACGGCATCGCTGCCGATAACGCGGTAACTCGCTATGGAGCACAAGGTGTCGGCCCCTCGATCTACTGCTTCGATCCGGACGGGAATCAAATTGAGCTTAAAGGCCCGGCACAACCAGGAACAGCATGAGCCATAGTCAGGTGCTCTGACTGCAATCCAGGCTCGCTTTTCGAAGCCATTGATTCGCGGGATCTGCCTCTTTACGCACGTGCCAGGCTTGCTGATATGACAGGACGGGGAGATCCAGAGGGGCCTCGAATGTTCGTAGTGTCGGATATCTGTCGAGCCCGCTCACAGCCCAACTCGCTACCGTCAAAATGAGATCTGTACCTGCTATCAGTTCGATTGCAGCGCTCCAGTGAGGAAGCGCAACGGCGATTCTTCGCCGGACACCCAGGTTGGCAAGAACTCTTTCGATCTCGTCATTAGCGTCAGGACGCAGGGCTAGCATCACATGAGGACGGTTTAGCCATTCCTCGAATGTGAGCTGTCCGCATTCTGGGAGCGCGCTTTTATCGGCGAGACTCACAAAGCGTTCTGGAAACAACTCTTGCACCTGGATGCCTTCGGGATACTCCGGAAAGATACCGAGGGCTACATCGAGTTCACCATCAGCCAGCTGCGCCATCATAGTCTCACGGCTCGCCTGGCTGACGGCCAGATCCACTCCCGGCGCTACGCTTCGGACATGACGCACCAAGCTTGGAAGTACACGTCGCGTGGCATAGTCCGACAGAGACAGCCGGAACCTCGCTTGCGATTTCCCTGGATCGAATTCTGAAGCTCCTAAGAGATCGTTGAGGTGCCTCAGGGCCTGCTCAAGCGGGGCCAACAAGCTTTGCGCTCTAGCGGTCAGTACCAACTGGCCATCGCGACGAATCAGCAGCTGGTCGTCGAAGTGCGCCCGGAGCTGGGCCAGCGCATGACTGACGGCTGGCTGGCTCTTGTGCAGCCGAACCGACGCACGAGTCACATGTCGCTCCAGCAACAGGGCATGGAGGGTCAGTAGCAGATTGAGGTCGATTCTACGTAGCTCTTCCAGCATTTGGCTCGAATCTTTGCGTTGGGTCAAAGGAGCCTATCAAACGGTAGCGAACGATGACAGATCGTTGCTTCGTAGCTGGATAAAGCTTCCGCGTCGATGGGGTACCCCATTTTGCGTTGCTGCTAGCAGTACGCAATTTCTGCCTGGTTTGGTAGGTGTCTTTACCGGACGGTTACAGCCAAAGCACTGGATGATGAAGACAAGCTGCATGCCGCTCGAGCAGCGGTGGACTTGGCGAAAGTGGCACTAGGGGAGAGGGGCCCGGTGTGGTGGGATGACGGTAGCCCGGACTACAACAGCCACAAGGCGATCAACACGCCCTACGCTGACTGGTATCACCTAATCGATGAGCAGCGGTGAACATGCTTGCGGATTTAGCAGGCCTGATAATACAAGCCTGCACAGCCCAATTATCGATCGTAGGTGTTGCCACCGGTACTGATCTTGTAGATGGTCTCGGAGTAGGGCAGACGCGCAATGATGGTGGTAGCGTTCACCACAGCCCCCATCGTCATGCCGCGGCAAAGCAGGTTCACATAGCCCTGAATACGAACGCACATCGCATCAGCGCTATCGATGAAATTCGTCTTGTTGAGACGAAGCATGATGACTGTCCGCCCTTCTGGTACCGCCCCAATTGGCGGTACTGCGAAGATCGTAATCTGGGTGTAGATGACCAAGCAGAGCAGGGCGATGCCCGCTGCGATGAAAGCCTTCTTCATATGCGCGTCCTATCTCAGTGTCAATCAATACGCTTAACAATGCCGAACCGGCCTTCTTTGAAATCGCTAGCCCGGAGCACAGCGGGAGCTGCTTGGTCACAGCTGTAGGTCGAGTAGCTCACCGGCGGATTACCGAATCGATCCGAGCTACGATCAGCGCACCCTGAAGACGAGGCTACGATGTACAGAGGCTTGGTGATCGCTTCATTCGGGACTTGAAGACCCATTGAGAATCTGATGCTTGCCTTGTGAGCAAAATCGTTGGCGTCGTCGTGGTAGTTACCCAGGAAGGTTGCATAGCTGCTCCAGCTAACGAACTCGAAGCCCATAACACCAAGCCGCTTAAGCTCGCCACCGTTTGATGCGTAAACGATCAGAGGAGCCAGGCGGGGATCTTTGCTCTTGGACGAGTAGGTCACCTTCGCGGTGATGTATCGAGAGCCGCGCTCAGCTGATCGGTACTCATACTCATCACCGTGGTCATTGAAGCTCCACTGGCCGGCTACTTGAGCAGACTGAAGCGAGACAGCGCTGTCGTCCGCGGTGAACGAACCTTTGACCGGGATCGCTTTCATACCAAGAGCCGCCAGACGGCGCTCTTCTTGTTCCTTAGCTTCGCGATCCTTGACCATTTTTTGCAAAAGGCCATTTCCGATCGCGGCTTCGGCGGAGTCAGCGTAGCGGGATGTTAACGATGCCAAGGCTGCTTTCGCGGTTGCCTCGTCCCCGGCATCCACAGCTTTTCTTATCTGGGCTAAGAACACTGCCGGGGTTTCTTTGAGAGTATTATTTTCCTGTTCGAGCTGGGTGATCCTGGTTTTCGCAGCTGCAATCTGTGCTTGCAGAGTACTGACTTCCCCGCTAAGGCTCTCCGCCTGCTTTCTGTAGGCTTCGCTACCATCTCCACATCCCGTGAGGGAAAGAGCCATCCAAGAAACCAGCAAACCATTCCTCACGAAACACTCCTTGGGCATTCCTCGCATCAGGAATGGCAATTTAACATCATTCCGTAACCACCGAAACGAAATGGTGTTCCTAGAGAGGAACCCCAGTTAATCATCTGCTTGCGTCGGTACCGTCCACGCCATAAAGGGGCTTGCCATCTAGCACCGATTGCCATGCTGCACGCGCTGGATAGGCTAGTGTTTCATCTGCGAGTCGCTTGGAAGCATGCTGACGCAGGGTCTTCAGTGGGCAAAATGCTTTGGTCACTTCCTCATCACTTGGCAAGGCGTATGTCGCATTCAGCACGTTTTGAGCAAAGGCTTGTATCACAGCGTCCTTGTTGTCCTGCTCAAGCAAAAGATCGCTGTCGTACCTCCTTTGATTCGGTACGTAGCTCACTCGAAGCAACTCGGCCGCGCAGCTCAGTGCGTATGGGTCAATAGCCACTTGGGTGTAGATTGCTGAGGCGCTCATGGAGTCAAAGGAAGCTGTAAGCAGCTTAATCTGTCGCAAGGCGAGGTCGTCAGGGCTCATTCCAAAGACCCCATCACGGTGTCTTTCACGCTTTACAAAAACGGATGAATCAACAAGCCGAGCGAGCGATACACAAACACTTGAAATATCGTCGAGTTGATCGCTCGGCAAAGAGGAGCCGATTTGGCCGAGCATGTCCATAAATTCATGGCACACTTCAGGAGTGAGAGCCGCAACTATGTTCTCCCGCTGGGCGGGATTTTCTAGATACTGTCGAGCCGTCTTGATGCTCACATCACCATCTGTTATGCCCAACTGCAGCGCGACGAGTAGCCGTGAAGGATCTGAAATCACTCCATCAGTGTACTTACCGTCGCCCATTGAGAAGCCTTCTTCTGCCGCTGCCACCTCAGGAAACAGGAAATGAACGACTTTCCGAATTGCGTCAGTGCGTCCGTGTGCATAAGCAGTTGTTCGCTCAGCTGAGCCTTCAGCGACAAGCTTTGTAGAATCACCAGGCCCAATCTCACTTGGCAGACGTCCCACGAACAGCTGTGGCTTAGCCCTCAACAGGTCATACACCTGCGGGGCTTTCACCGACAATGCTGCTAGCCCAAGGATGTCAGCAAACACAATCTCACCTCGTAGAAGGGGCTCAATCATTCGCACAGCATTGAATACCCGGGCAAGATCACGGGGCTGCTCCAACAGGTCGCGTAACCCTAGTTGATACAGGAAGCCCAGCCGCTTGGTTTGCCCCTCGAAGTACGTTTGGATCGCCTTCGGATCAAGATTCCCGACAGCCGAGTCAAACAGCTTTGCCCGGGCGCTCAAGGATAGGTTTGGCAGCGGCATCCTGACTTGAACGATCTTGTCCAGGTACGAGCTCGATTGAGGAACCTTGACGCTAGAGAGAGCTGCAGTAACGTAAGCGGAATCCCAAGCCACGACATATCCGACCCTTGGCAGTCCCCCGACTGCCTTGATGATTCTGATCATCTCAAATACTTCAGCAGGGAAAAGGCGGTCGACATCATCGATGAATACAATGACAGGGCGATCAAAGCTCCTAAGCGCAGCCTCGACCCGATCCTTTTGCTCCTCAAGGTCGGGCGCTTTGTATTCCGCAACGGCGTCACTGGCATCGCCTGCAGCATCCATCACCGACTTAACCAAGGACACCCACGGCTCCACACCTGGTATGTGTTTTAGGACATCAAAAACCTTTGAGTAAGCTTTGAGCTCTCTGGCTACCTTCCGGCCATCCTTGCTGTGATCGCTTAATTTAACGGCCTTAGCGATGCTGGCTAGAAACTGGCGGAGCAGGGCATCCTTGTCGCCAACCAGCCAAGGGTTGAAATGCACAATAACTGGCTGACGCTTCTTGTCCTCACGGTTGAGCAGGGCCTGAATCATCGCGAGAACTGAGCTTTTTCCGCTTCCCCATGGGCCTTCGATTGACAGCACGAAGCCCGACGTAGAAGGGACTTTACGAAGCGAGGCAGTAGCGATTTCAGCGAACCCTACTCGGGATAGCTGATCGGTGTCGATAGCAGATTCGGGTAGGAGAGGGATGTCGAAATCAATTCCCTCAACATGCGATGCCCCTACTGCGTGCTGCTTGCCCATATTTGCTCCTTTCAGGAGCGTGGAGGCCCCATGCGCGAAATCAAAAGGCCAGCATAGGGTATTTGGGAAGCAGTCGACAGTAGAGCAGACATACGACCTAGCCGAATGTTCTGTCTGCCGAAGGTTGGCCTCTAGATTCTGACGTTTGCTGCGCGCTGCTCCGAAGTTCACAGCCGAGGGCCTTGCCGTAGGATATTTTGTGTCAATCGCACCTTCGGGCTCGTAGAGACCGGCTAACCATCTAGATTTTATGACTGACCACTGCTCGGTATGGCACGCGAAAATTCAGGAAGTCCTGGCTGCGCTTCTTGGCCACCACACCTACAGTGCACTGAAACAGGAAGAGGATGATCAAGAGCTTGAGCATCATCCGTCTTCGAGCTTCCGGGTGAGGTGGTACCCAAGAGCATCGCGGCGCTAGAGGAATGCCTGCCAGCTCGGGTTCTCCCAAACTAGGAAGACTACGCCAATGGCAGCGTTCTTCGTAGCGGTAACGCTCTCGGACGAAGCTTCCTGTGTGAGTGCCATGATGCAAGCTAAGGATGAACCGCTCATCACTGAGTTAGTGAACCAAGGCCTAGCTCACGAAAAGATGGTTAAATCAAGGAGTTGTCAAGAGTGACGGTCGCGCCCAAATACTAAATTTAACATAATACTCATTATGCGCTAATTCGTATTTTCGCCTGAACCCATGGGCTACCAGATTTAAAGCCAGCCCAAGCCTTCCATTCATCAAAACCGGCCCGGTCGTTGACCCAGATTAAGGTTGCCTCATTTTCTCTTGTTTAAAATGCGGGCTCCGCTTCCTCACGGGGATTCTGGCATGACCATCATCGTAACCGGCGCCGCTGGTTTCATCGGCAGCAATCTCGTCCAGGCGCTTAACGAAAGAAATGAATCTGAGATTATCGCCGTTGACGACCTGACCGATGGCGATAAATTCCATAATCTGGCCGACAGCGAAATTGCCGACTACCTGGGCAAAGACGACTTTCTCGATCGTTTTGGTCGTGGTCAGTTTGGCAAGGTGCGCGCTGTACTGCACCAAGGTGCGTGTTCAAGCACCGTCGAAGCTGATGGCCGTTTCATGATGGATAACAATTATCGATTCAGCCGTGAGTTGTTGACAGCGGCTCAACAGCAGCAGATTCCGTTGTTATATGCGTCATCGGCGGCCGTATACGGCGCAGAACGGGGCTTCCGCGAACAGCGCGACTGTGAACGCCCGCTGAACGTCTACGGCTATTCCAAGTTCCTGTTCGATCAACAGGTACGCCGGCAGTTGAAAAGCGCTCGCAGCCAGATCGTTGGCTTGCGTTATTTCAACGTTTACGGCCCCCAAGAACAGCATAAAGGTCCGATGGCGTCTGTGGCCCTGCACTGCTTCGGCCAGTACCAGGCCCACGGAAAAGTCAGCCTGTTTGGCAGTTATGGCGACTATCCCAGCGGTGGCCATCTGCGAGACTTCGTCTCTGTTGATGATGTGGTCAAGGTCAATATGTTCTTCCTTGAAAATCCACAATTGAGCGGGATTTTCAATGTTGGCAGCGGTCGCGCCCAGCCCTTTAATGACGTGGCTTTGACTGTAATCAATCGACTGCGCGAGCAACAAGATCAACCGCCGATTTCGCTTGAGGTAGCCTTGCTTGAGGGCATACTCGAGTACAGCGATTTCCCTGATCATTTGCGTGGCAAATACCAGTGCTATACCTGTGCCGACCTGGAGCGCTTGCGCGCTGCCGGTTACAAGGCACCGACGTTGACAGTCCAGCAAGGCGTAGCCCGCTACTGTGACTGGCTATTGAGCATCGAAAGCCCGCCGCCTGCTCCATTCAAGCAGGCGGCGGTAGCTTGAATTGCTGATATTGGGGGAAGTCCGGCTGCTTTATCACGGATTTGGCCTGTTTTTGCCGTGTTCTGCTAATAACTACACTAAATAGTCATTTAGCGTAGTTATAAAAGCATGCCGCTATTCACATCATCATACGTGCTGAGCTGACTGCATCACAGGCCATGTCCAAGTCGTCACCTGAGAGGAATTGCGCGTAATGATCTTTCAATTCCTGTTCCCATCCCGCGACCTCTTCGAGTAGTTGTTCGGCCTGATCCCTTGCGAGAGCAAAATGTGCATGGTGGCTAAGCAGGTTGCCCCGGCTGACCTGGCTGCCCTCGCGACCAACCGACATGGCCAAGGCTTTAGCGGGGCCCTCATCAAGCATGGGTAATACGTCGTACATTGGTGAAAGTCGCCACTTCCCGCCAATCCAGATTACGGCATGGTTACGCGGGTGATCATCAGAGTTGCCAACTAGGGCGTTGTAGCACATGCGCTTGAACAGTTCGTGCAAGTCGGCTTCTGGAACGCCCCTCCGACGCATCTCGTCTGCCATGGCGGCATAGCGCCAATCCCTATGGTGCGGGCCATTCCACTCCGAATCAAGCAAGGTCAAGCCGCTGAGCATTGGGATGCGCCGGGCGCCCTCCGCAATCGGCGTACGGTCAAAGCGTTCAACCAGCAAAGTGGAAGGGCTTTCAGCATGTAGTGCGGTGCGGGCCACATTGATGCCCTTCCCCGCCGCAAATGTCATACACGCATACTCGATTGTCGGTAAGTCGTAGTGGTCAAATCGATCACGTGGCTTGGCCAGAATGAGCATCCCGTTGTCCTGAAGGGTGCGTTTCGGCCGCGCGCCACCTAATGCGGAACGTTGTTGACGGATATTCAGCGTGGCGGCCGACTCATGGTCAATTTGCCCGTCATACACCGCTTCGCAAGCAGCAATGAACTTTGCCAGGCCCTTCAGGTTCGGGATCGCACCCTCGCCGATGCCTTCGGCAGGGGTTGTGGCACTGCCGGCCATCAGGTTGCCTACTCGGTCGTTGTTTGGTGACCTGAGCAAAAAGTCGATCGTGCCCAAGTCCCGGCCATACGCGCGGTGCAGCAAACGCTCACCCCAACCATCGGGCATGGCGTCGTTGATGAAGCCAGGTATTCCGCGGTTTTTGGAAATACCTGAGTAAGCCTCCCTACGCAGCGGGTAGTTGATCGGGTCGGGTATCCAGCCTCCACGTGCCACCTGATCAGGGGCATACAGGAACTCGCCCAACTTGCCCTTGAGCGTGAGCCGGCCCAGGGTCATGACCTCACCCGTTTCCGGGTGCTCCATATAAATGTAGGCTCGGGACATCAGAACTCCTCGGGCTTGGGTTTCGCCAACCGCACGCGCCTGGCCGCGATACCCTGATGTACATCGTCATCCGAGGTAAAGCGGGTGATCTGAGAGCTTGTTTCCAGGTCCTCCAGCGATGAGAACAGCGTATCGCTGATGCCAAGCCGCCATAGCACCAGCATGAATGAACGCAGATCAACCAGCTCAGAGCCGCTCTCGATCTTGCGCAGGGTGTGCGCCGAAACGTCGATGGCTGCCTTGAGATCGGCCTGGCGCAGGCCTAGGGCGAGTCGACGTGCCTTCACCAGAAGCCCGATCTTATTGAGTGTATCGGCGCATGCGACTGGAAAATAGCCGGGCATAATGGTCACCATCGTTAACACTAACTGAATTAAGGTTAACAGTAGCACACATTATGTATGACTATTTCAAGTTAATGTGTACGATGGTGAGCATTAACAAGGATAAGGTTGACATGGCTTAGCATTAATTGCTTCAAGACAACCCACCAAAACGCCTATAGAAGCTCTCGTTAACATCCGGCAAAGGCCCATCCGCCGTCTCCAGTGCAGCGTTCAGCCATTCTTCTGCCTTGGCAAACACCAGCCGATAAAGATTGCGGCACAACTGTCGGGCAGCCCTTCCCTCCCAATCCCCTGGCAGCAACTCATCCGGTAGTTGCGGATCGCGCAACAGCAAGCGCCGGTACTCATGGATCAGCAGTGTGCGCGCCAGGAAGCAATCTTGTGCATCAAGCACCTGCTGCTCTTTCAAGCCCTGCCACAGCGGCCTGAACAGCTGGATGAACTCGCTGTACTGCTGCCCCAGTTCCTCGATACGCCAGCTTTCCCGTACCTGGGCGCGCATGGCCTTGGAGGCGAGTACTTCCTGGGTGTGGGTTTCAAAGACGATGCTGTCGTCGCTGGCCTCCAGATCGCGTAGCGTGGCAGCCAGGTCAGCCCGGTCAGCCCGGGGGCATCCCAGCAGGTTCGGCGCCATGACGCCAAACCCCTGCCATTCCAGTTCTTCACGCACGGCCTTGCGTTTGCCGGCCTCGAGTTGCGACAGCAGCACCAGCGTCCAGGCGCCATCCCAGGCCGGTTGGCTCTGGCTGTAGACACGTTTGAAGGCTTTTTCGAAGCGTCGGCGGCCGGTGCCCGTGAGGCTGTAGTAGCTGCGCCGGCCTACTTTTTCAGCAGTGAGCCAACCTTCTTTGGTCAGGCGAAAGATCGACGTGCGGATCAACCGTTCATTGATACCTATCGGCTCCAGCAGGTTGATGAGGCTACCCAGCCAGACGGTCCCGCCGTGGGGCTCGATGGCATCGCCATACAAGGTGATGATCAGGGAGCTGGCGCGGATCGGGGTCTGTTCCTGGAAGCGAGTGATCAGGTTGTTCAGGGGGGCAAGATTGCTCATGGGCGAACTGTGCGCGGATAAAGCACCGACTATACCTGTGCGGCGGGCCGCCTGGCCATTGCGTGACGCGACAGCACTCATGCGGTGACCTGGCCTTTGGGTCTGACGCCGGTATCTTCCATGCGCGGCCGCTGCGGTTCGGCTTCGGTCAGTGGCGGGCATTCGACCATGGTGTTCATGCAGCGCTGGGCCAGCTGCTGGTACTGCGCCGTGCCACGCTGCTTCCAGGCCAGCTCCTGTTCGCTCAGGCGCCGTTTCACCTGGGCCGGTGAACCCATCACCAGGCTTTGCACCTCGCATTCAAAGCCGGCTTTGACGAACGCGGTCGCTGCGACGATGCAGCGCGGCGCCACATGGGCTCCGTCCATCACCACCGCGTTCATGCCGATCAGGGCGTCTTCACCCACTCGGCAGCCGTGCAGCACGGCACCATGGCCAACGTGCCCGTTGCGTTCCACGACCGTGTCGCCTCCCGGAAAGCCATGCATCACACAGGTGTCCTGGAGGTTGGCCCCCTCCTCCAGCACGATTCGGCCGAAATCCCCGCGCAGTGATGCGAGTGGGCCTATGTAGCAGCGTGGGCCGACAATGACATCGCCGATCAGCACTGCACTGGGGTGCACGTAGGCAGTCGGATGCACCACGGGCGTCAGGCCGTCCAGTCGATAACAAGGCATGGCAAAGCTCCTGAAATGATTTGAGATGCCAATGGATCTTGTATCACAACGTAAATGCTCGTCAATTGTGTATCGCTTTTGTCGTGACCGGAAGCGTGCAAGAAAAATGACAAAATCCATCGAAAACTCATAGATGAAACCTTTAATCACTCTATATCTGCCCGTAGTCAGTAGTGTCACGATAAAAATAAAGGATACATAAACAAAGCACCAAGCTTGCTAAAGTGTATCGCGTAATGCATATACTGGTCTCACCTGGTCGCGGTCCAGCATCGCGCCCCTGCAAACAATTCCAAGAAATGCCGGCCCCACGATGTGCCGTGCGTGCAGCCAGAGGAACCCCACATGCCGCGATATCTCGATGTGCAGGTGCCGGAAAACGGTGTCCAGCTCATTACCCTGCAACGGCCCGAGGCACTGAACGCCCTGTGCACCGAGTTACTGGAAGAGCTGGCTGCTGCGCTGGATGCGGCCGCCCAGGATGACCAGGCTGGTGCTGTAGTCATTACCGGCAGCCGCAAGGCGTTCGCCGCAGGGGCCGACATCCGCGAGATGGCCGAGCGCGATATGGTCGGCATCCTCAATGACCCTCGTGTAGCTCACTGGCAACGCATTGCCGCATTCGCCAAGCCGCTGGTTGCGGCAGTCAACGGTTACGCCTTGGGCGGTGGTTGCGAACTGGTGATGTGCGCCGACATTGTCATCGCCGGCACCGACGCCCGTTTCGGCCAGCCAGAAATCAACCTGGGCATCATCCCTGGCGCAGGCGGCACCCAGCGCCTGGTCCGGGCTGTAGGTAAGCCTCTGGCCATGCAGATGGTGCTCACCGGCGAAGCCATCACTGCCCGCCACGCCCAGCAGGCCGGCCTGGTCAGCGAAATCACCGAGCCCGAATTCACTGTGGAGCGCGCCATGCAGGTGGCTCGCAGTATCGCCGCCAAGGCGCCGCTGGCCGTACGCCTGGCCAAGGAAGCACTGCTCAAGGCCGGGGATACCGACCTGGCCAGTGGCCTGCGCTTCGAGCGCCATGCATTCACCTTGCTGGCCGGCACCGCCGACCGCAACGAAGGCATTCAAGCCTTTCAGGAAAAGCGCCAGGCCCGCTTCCAGGGCCGCTGATCATCTCCCCTCGACTGACGGAGCGAGTCTGTCATGACTTTCCAGCACATCCTGTTTTCCATTGAGCACGGCGTTGCCCTGCTTTCGTTGAACCGCCCCGAGCAGCTGAACAGCTTCAACACCGCCATGCACCTGGAAGTGCGCGAGGCACTCAAGCAAGTCCGCCAGAACGGCGAGGTGCGGGTGCTGCTGTTGACAGGCGAAGGCCGTGGTTTTTGTGCGGGGCAGGACCTGTCCGACCGCAATGTGGCGCCAGGTGCCGATATGCCCGACCTGGGCGCATCCATCGACAAGTTCTACAACCCGCTGGTGCGCACCCTGCGCGACCTGCCGTTGCCGGTGATCTGTGCAGTCAACGGCGTTGCTGCCGGCGCGGGTGCCAATATCCCGCTGGCCTGTGACCTGGTGCTGGCCGCTCGTTCGGCCAGCTTCATCCAGGCCTTCTGCAAGATCGGCCTGGTGCCGGACTCTGGCGGTACCTGGTTGCTGCCACGCCTGGTCGGCATGGCAAGGGCCAAGGCTCTGGCCATGCTGGGTGAGCGCCTGGGCGCCGAACAGGCCCAGCAATGGGGGCTGATCCACCGCGTGGTGGACGATGCTGCACTGCGTGACGAAGCCCTCGCCCTCGCCCGCCAGCTTGCCACTCAACCAACCTATGGCCTGGCCCTGATCAAGCGCAGCCTCAACGCCAGCTTTGACAACGGATTCGATCAGCAGCTGGAGCTGGAGCGTGACCTACAGCGCCTGGCGGGGCGCAGCGAAGATTACCGTGAAGGCGTAAGCGCCTTCATGAACAAGCGCACGCCAGCATTCAAGGGGCGCTGAACATGAGCGCACTCGCAAGCAATGTGCAGGTTGCGGTGATCGGCGCCGGCGCCATGGGGGCTGGCATCGCCCAGGTCGCCGCCCAGGCCGGTCACCCTGTTAAGCTCTATGACAACCGCCCCGGTGCCGCCACCCAGGCTGTGGCCGGCATTGGCCGGCAGCTCGACCGGCTCGTGGAAAAAGGCAAGTTACAGGCCGCTGACCGGGAAATGATCAGCCTGCGGTTGTGCCCGGTCGATACGCTCGAGGCATTGGCTGATGCCGGCCTGGTGATCGAAGCCATCGTCGAGAACCTGCAGGTCAAGCAGGCGCTGTTCAGTCAGCTGGAAGCCTTGTGCGGCGCTGATTGCATCATCGCCAGCAATACTTCGTCGCTGTCCATCACCAGCCTGGCTGCTGGCCTGGCTCGCCCGCAGCAAGTGGTTGGCATGCATTTCTTCAACCCGGCACCCCTGATGGCGTTGGTTGAAGTGGTATCGGGGCTGGCAACCGCTCCCGCCGTGGCCGCGTGTATCTACGACACCGCCCAGGCCTGGGGCAAACAGCCGGTGCACACGCGCTCTACGCCGGGCTTCATCGTCAACCGTGTGGCACGCCCTTTCTATGCTGAAAGCCTGCGGCTGTTGCAGGAAGGTGCAGCCGATTGTGCCAGCCTGGACGCGTTGCTGCGCGATGCTGGCGGATTCCGCATGGGCGCTTTCGAGCTCACCGACCTGATTGGGCACGACGTCAACTACGCCGTCACCTGCTCGGTGTTCGATGCGTTCTATGGGGATTTCCGCTTCCAGCCTTCACTGGTGCAAAAAGAACTGGTAGATGCCGGCCGCCTGGGCCGCAAGACTGGCCAAGGCTTTTATAGCTACAAAGAAGGCGCCGAGCGCCCAGCGCCGGCCGAACTGCACAGCCACGCCAGCGCCGAAACCTGCGTCATCGAGGGGCACCTGGGTGTGCTGCAGCCTCTGGTCGAGCGCCTGCGCTTGAACGGTATCGCCATAACCCAGCGCGCCGGTAGCGGCCTGATTCAGGTCGGCGATGCCACGCTGGCGCTGTCCGATGGCCGCCTCGCCAGCCAGCGCGCCCGTGAAGACGGCCTGCGCAACCTGGTGCTGCTTGACCTCGCCCTGGATTACAGCACCGCCACGCGCATAGCCGTCAGCTGGTCTGCCGACACCACCGACAGCGCCCGCGACCAGGCCGTGGCGTTGCTGCAGCGCGCCGGTCTCAAGGTGACCGCAGTTGCAGACTTGCCGGGCCTTGTGGTGTTGCGCACCGTGGCAATGCTCGCCAACGAAGCCGCGGATGCTGTGCTACAGGGCGTTGGCAGCGCTGCTGACATCGACCTGGCCATGCGTGCAGGTGTCAACTACCCCTGCGGGCCCCTGGCCTGGGCCGCAATGATTGGCATCCCGAATACCCTGCGGGTGCTCGACAACCTGCAGCGCAGCTACGGCGAGAGCCGCTACCGCCCTTCCCTGTTGTTACGTCGCTGCGAAGCCAAAGGAGGCACCCTGCATGACTGAAGTCGAACTGGCACAAGCCTGTGCCGACGCCATGTACGCCCGAGACCCGGCCACCCAGGGCCTGGGCATCAGCCTGCTGGATGCCGGCCCTGGCCGGGCAAGCCTGCGCATGCCCGTGCGCGCCGACATGATCCAGGGCCATGGCACCTGCCATGGCGGCTTCCTGTTTGCCCTCGCCGACTCGGCGTTTGCCTTTGCCTGTAACAGCTACGACCAGGCCACGGTGGCGCTGGGCTGCAGCATTGATTACCTGGCGCCAGCGCTGCGCGATGACGTGCTCACTGCCGACGCCAGCGAGGTCAGCCGCAAAGGGCGCACCGGCCTCTACGACGTGCGCATTCAGAACCAGCGCGGTGAGCTGGTGGCGATGTTCCACGGCAAATCCTACAAAGTGCGCGGCACCGTGCTGGCGCAGGAGACGCAAGATGACTGATAACACCCTGGCCGATGCCTTGATCATTGATGCCGTGCGCACGCCCATTGGCCGCTACGCCGGGGCCTTGAGCGGCGTGCGTGCCGACGACCTCGCCGCCATCCCGCTAAAGGCGTTGATCCAGCGCCACCCCGAGCTGGACTGGAAGGCCGTCGATGACGTCATCCTCGGCTGTGCCAACCAGGCTGGCGAAGACAATCGCAATGTGGCGCACATGGCCAGTTTGCTCGCCGGCTTGCCGATCGAAGTGCCCGGCACCACCATCAACCGCCTGTGCGGCTCCGGCCTGGACGCCATCGGCAACGCTGCGCGCGCCCTGCGCTGCGGTGAGGCCGGGTTGATGCTGGCCGGCGGTGTGGAATCGATGTCGCGTGCACCGTTCGTGATGGGCAAGTCGGAGCAGGCGTTCGGGCGCTCGGCCGAGCTTTACGACACCACCATCGGCTGGCGTTTCGTCAACCCACAGATGAAGGCCCGTTACGGCACCGATTCAATGCCGGAAACGGCCGAGAATGTCGCCGAGCAATTCAACATCTCACGCGCCGACCAGGACGCTTTCGCCCTGCGCAGCCAGCACAAGGCAGCAGCAGCCCAGGCGCGCGGTCGCCTGGCGCAGGAAATCGTGCCGGTCGAGATCCCCCAGCGTAAAGGCCCGGCCAAGGTGGTCGAGCATGACGAACACCCTCGCGGGGATACCACGCTGGAGCAACTGGCCCGCCTCGGCACCCCGTTCCGCGAAGGCGGTAGTGTCACTGCAGGCAACGCATCCGGCGTCAACGACGGCGCCTGCGCCTTGTTGCTTGCCAGCAGTGCCGCCGCCCGCCGTCATGGCCTCAAGGCCCGCGGCCGTATCGTCGGCATGGCTGTAGCCGGGGTCGAACCGCGGCTGATGGGCATCGGCCCGGTGCCGGCAACCCGCAAGGTACTGGAACTTACAGGCTTGTCGCTGGCCGACCTGGACGTCATCGAGCTCAATGAAGCCTTTGCCGCCCAAGGCCTGGCAGTGTTGCGCGAGCTGGGCCTGGCCGACGACGACCCCCGGGTCAATCGCAACGGCGGTGCCATTGCCCTGGGCCATCCGCTGGGCATGAGCGGTGCCCGCCTGGTCACCACGGCCCTGCACGAACTGGAGGAAACCGCCGGGCGCTATGCCCTGTGCACCATGTGCATCGGGGTTGGCCAAGGCATTGCCATGGTCATCGAACGCCTCTGAGCGGATCCGGCCATCCGCCTGTTACCGAACCGAACGCAGCCGTATATGCTGCGCTCATGACACTCACCGCACGGCCTGCAACCGGTACCGTGCGGCGTACAAGAACAATTCGAGTGAAGCCATGAACATGTACCATGATGCCGATCGTGCCCTGCTGGACCCTATGGAAACTGCCAGCGTCGACGCCCTGCGCCAGCACCAGCTGGAGCGCCTGCGCTGGAGCCTGAAACACGCCTACGACAACGTGCCGCTGTACCGCAAGCGCTTTGCCGAGTGCGGCGCCCACCCCGACGACCTGCAATGCCTTGAAGACCTGGCGAAGTTCCCCTTCACCGGCAAGAACGACCTGCGTGACAACTACCCCTATGGCATGTTTGCCGTGCCCCAGGAAGAGGTGGTACGCCTGCATGCCTCCAGCGGCACCACCGGCAAGCCGACCGTGGTCGGCTATACGCAGAATGACATCGACACGTGGGCCAATGTGGTGGCCCGCTCGATCCGTGCGGCCGGCGGGCGAAAAGGTGACAAGGTGCATGTCTCCTACGGCTATGGGCTGTTCACGGGTGGCCTTGGCGCGCATTACGGCGCCGAGCGCCTGGGCTGTACGGTAATCCCGATGTCCGGCGGACAGACCGAGAAGCAGGTGCAGCTGATTCGCGACTTCCAGCCAGACATCATCATGGTCACCCCGTCCTACATGCTCAACCTGGCCGACGAGATCGAACGCCAGGGCATCGACCCGCACAACCTCAAGCTGCGGCTGGGCATTTTCGGTGCCGAACCGTGGACCGACGAGCTGCGCCGCTCAATCGAGCAGCGCCTGGGTATCAACGCCCTCGACATCTACGGCCTGTCGGAAATCATGGGCCCAGGGGTGGCGATGGAGTGCATCGAGACCAAAGACGGCCCGACCATCTGGGAAGACCACTTCTACCCCGAAATCATCGACCCGGTTACCGGAGCGGTTCTGCCAGACGGCCAGTTGGGTGAGCTGGTGTTCACCTCGCTCAGCAAGGAAGCGCTGCCGATGGTGCGCTACCGCACTCGCGACCTCACGCGTCTGCTGCCCGGCACCGCCAGGCCGATGCGACGCATTGGCAAGATCACCGGCCGCAGCGATGACATGCTGATCATTCGCGGAGTCAACGTGTTCCCGACCCAGATCGAGGAGCAGGTATTAAAAATAAAACAGCTTTCTGAGCTTTATGAGATTCATTTGTATCGCAATGGAAACCTGGACAGTGTCGAGGTGCATGTTGAGTTACGCGCAGAATGCCAGCACCTGGACGAAGCACAGCGCAAGCTGCTGACCGGGGAGCTGACCAGGCAGATCAAGACCTACATTGGCATCAGCACCCAGGTGCACCTGCAGCCCTGCGGTACGCTCAAGCGCTCCGAGGGCAAGGCTTGCCACGTATTCGACAAACGGTTGGCCAGCTGATTCATTCAGCTGCCTTTTCGGCCCCGGCATTGCCCGGGGCTTTTTTTTGCTTGTGAGAATGCTGGGGGGCGCTTTGCGCCCCTTTCGCGACGCAAGGCCGCTCCTACACGGGTCCGCGATCTCCTGTAGGAGCGGCCTTGCGTCGCGAAAGGGCTGCGTAGCAGCCCCATAGGGCAGCAAAGCGATACACAAATCTTATTTGATACACATAAAACTGTTTGACGTTATGTTTTGTATCGCTTACAAATGACTCATGCCTTAGCAGGAGTCGCAGCACATGTACGCACAGCTAGTGGAAACCGGTGTCAAGCGCGTCAAGGCGCTGGAAGAGATGTCGCCCGAAGAGCGCAACTTCCAGGAAAAGATCGACGCCGAAATCAAGATCGAAGCCAAGAACTGGATGCCCGAGGCTTACCGCCAGACCTTGATCCGGCAGATCTCCCAGCACGCCCATTCGGAAATCGTCGGCATGCTGCCAGAAGGCAACTGGGTCACCCGCGCCCCCAGCCTCAAGCGCAAGCTGCAACTGATGGCCAAGATCCAGGACGAAGCCGGCCACGGCCTGTACCTGTACAGCGCCATGGAAACCCTGGGCGCCGACCGTGACGAAGAAATCGCCAAGCTGCACAGCGGCAAGGCCAAGTATTCGAGCATCTTCAACTACCCCACCCTCAGCTGGGCCGACATGGGCGCAGTGGGCTGGCTGGTGGATGGCGCCGCCATCGTCAACCAGGTGGTGTTGCAACGCACCTCTTACGGCCCCTACTCCCGCGCCATGATCCGTATCTGCAAGGAAGAGAGCTTCCACCAGCGCCAGGGCTACGAAATGCTCCTGACCATGATGCGTCACGGCACCCAGGCCCAACGGGATATGGTGCAGGACGCCATCAACCGCCTGTGGTGGCCTTCGCTGATGATGTTCGGCCCCAGCGACGAACACTCCCCCAACAGCGCCCAGTCCATGGCCTGGAAGATCAAGCGCCAGACCAACGACGAACTGCGCCAGCGCTTCATCGACCAGACCGTGCCGCAACTGGAGTTGCTCGGCTGCACCGCCCCTGACCCTGACCTCAAGTGGAACGCCGAGCGCGGTCACTACGACTTCGGCGAAATCCAGTGGGACGAGTTCTACGAAGTACTCAAGGGCAACGGCCCGTGCAACCAGGAACGTGTCGCCACCCGGCGCAAAGCCATCGAGGACGGCGCCTGGGTTCGCGAGGCCGCCGTCGCCTACGCACGCAAGCAACAGAACAAGAACGCCGCCTGAGCGGCGATTGATGCGGAGATCGAAAATGTCTGTCTGGACCCTCTACGAAGTGTTCGTGCGCAGCAAGCACGGCCTTAACCACAAGCACGTTGGCAGCGTTCACGCCGCCGATGCTGCCATGGCTATCGAAAATGCCCGTGAGCTGTACACCCGCCGCAGCGAAGGCGTCAGCCTGTGGGTAGTGCCTTCGGCACTGATTACCGCCTCGTCCCCTGACGAAAAAGACCCGCTGTTCGCCCCTTCGGACGACAAGGTCTACCGCCATGCCAGCTTCTACGAACTGCCCGACGAAGTCGGACACATGTGAGGTTGGCCATGCACAACGAAGCCCTTATCCCCTACCTGCTGCTGCTTGGCGACAGTGCCCTTGTTCAAGGCCAGCGGCTGTGTGAATGGTGTGGCCACGCCCCGGCCATTGAAGAAGAACTGGCCCTGATGAACGTTGGCCTCGATCTGGTCGGCCAGGCGCGCAACTGGCTGGAATACGCAGCCGAGCTGCTGGACGATGGCCGGGACGCCGACGCGTTGGCCTTCGGCCGGGACCAGCGGGCCTACCGCAACCTACTGTTGGTCGAGCAGCCCAACGGCGACTTCGCCGTGACCATGACCAAGCAGTTCCTTTACGACGCCTGGCACTTCGCCGTGCTGAAGGGCCTGGCCGGTTCGTGCGATGAACGTATCGCCGGCATCGCCGCCAAGGCACTCAAGGAAGTCACTTACCACCTGCGCCGCTCCAGCGAGTGGGTGCAGCGCCTGGGCGACGGTACCGAAGAAAGCCGCCAGCGCATGCTCGCTGCCATCCCGGCGCTGTGGCGCTTCACGGTCGAGCTGGCCGCAGGCAGCGACAACGAAATGCAACTGGCCGAAGCCGGTATTGCTGCCGACCCGGCTGCCGTCGGGGCTGCCTGGCTGAAACAGGTGAGCGAGACCTTCGCTTCGGTCGAGCTGCCGCTGCCCAAGGCTGCCAGCCACTTCTACCTCGACGGTCGCAAAGGCTTGCACACCGAGCACCTGGGCCTGCTGCTGGCCGAGATGCAGTTCCTGCCAAGGGCCTACCCCGATGCAACCTGGTGAGCTGATTACCGGCGACCGTGGTGCGCGGGCGCCACGCGGCGATGACCTGGCCCGGGCCTGGGAGGTCCTGGCCCAGGTCATGGACCCGGAAGTGCCCGTGGTCAGCGTGGTCGACCTGGGGATTGTCCGCGATCTGGACTGGCGCGCCGGCCACTTGCACCTGGTGGTGACCCCGACTTACTCGGGCTGCCCGGCCACCGAAGTGATCGAAGGCGATATCCGGCAAGCACTGGAGCAGGCGGGTTTTGCCGCGCCGGACCTGGAGCGGCAGCTTACACCAGCGTGGAGCACCGACTGGATCAGTGCGCTGGGCCGTGAACGCCTGCGCGCCTACGGCATCGCCCCGCCGCAAGGCAGCGCCAGCAAGCGCAGCCTGCTTGGTCACGCGCCGCAGGTGTGCTGCCCCCAGTGCGGCTGCGCCCATACCGAATTGCTCAGCCAGTTCGGCTCCACCGCGTGCAAGGCGCTATACCGCTGCCGCGAGTGCCTGGAGCCGTTCGACTATTTCAAATGCATTTGAGCCGTGGAGAACGCCATGAGCCAGTTTCACAGCCTGACCATCAAGCAAGTCCGCAACGAGACCCGTGATGCGGTGTCGATTGCCTTCGACGTGCCCGAGCACCTGCAAGCACAGTTTCGCTTCACCCAGGGCCAGTACCTGGTCATGCGTACCCAGCTGGATAACGAAGAGGTCCGCCGCTCCTACTCCATTTGCAGTGCCGTGCAGGACGGCGAGCTGCGCGTGGCCGTCAAGCGTGTGCCAGGCGGGCGCTTCTCGGCGTTTGCCAATGAAGTGCTCAAGGCAGGCCAGCAACTGGACGTGATGCCGCCCTCTGGTAGCTTCTACGTACCGCTGGACCCAACCCGCCAGGGTAATTACCTGGGCGTGGCTGCTGGCAGTGGCATTACCCCGATCCTGTCCATCATCGGCACCACGTTGGCCAGCGAGCCGCACAGCCGCTTCACCCTGCTGTATGGCAATCGCTCCAGTTCGGGAGCCTTGTTCCGCGACAAGCTCGAGGACCTCAAGAACCGCTACCTCGACCGGCTGAACCTGATTTTCGTGTTCAGCCGCGAGCAGCAGGATGTTGACCTGTACAACGGCCGCATCGACGCCGACAAGTGCGGCCAGCTGTTCTCGCGCTGGCTGGACGTGCCAGGCCTGGACGCCGCCTTCATTTGTGGCCCGCAGGCAATGACCGAAACCGTACGCGACAGCTTGCAGGCCAATGGCCTGGGCAAGGAGCGCATCCATTTCGAACTGTTTGCCGCGGCCGGCAGCGAAGCCCGCCGTGAGGCCCGTGAAGCAGCGCGTCAGGTGGACTCGGCGCTCAGCCATATCACGGTAATCAGCGACGGCCGCGCCCTCACCTTCGACTTGCCACGCAATACCCAGAACGTGCTGGACGCCGGCAATGCCATTGGCGCCGAGCTGCCCTACTCGTGCAAGGCTGGTGTTTGCTCTACCTGCAAGTGCCGGGTAATCGAGGGCGAAGTGGAAATGGACAGCAACCACGCGCTGGAGGACTACGAAGTGGCAGCCGGGTATGTGCTGTCGTGTCAGACCTACCCGGTGAGCGACAAGGTAGTCCTCGACTTCGATCAGCTTTAAGACCAAACCCTGCTCGGACTGCGAGTGCGATCGCTGTAGGAGCGGCCTTGTGTCGCGAAAGGGCCGCAACGCGGCCCCAGGATCTTGGCGCTGATCACAGATTGTCGGGGCTGCTGTGCAGCCCTTTCGCGACACAAGGCCGCTCCTACAAGGATCGCACCCGCAGTACCGGCAAGCAGCACCCGCGTGACCTCACATACAACAATTACAACACCCAGAGATCGCAACCCATGACACCCGAACGCATAGAAAGCATCGCCAACCACCCCGACTTCCAGCACCTGGTGCGGCGCAAGCGCCGCCTCAACGGCAGCCTGACCCTGGCGATGCTGGTGATCTACTACGGCTTCGTCCTGCTGGTGGCGTTCTCCCCCAGCACCCTCGGCCAGTCCCTCAGCGGCGGCGTGACCACTGTCGGCATGCTGGTGGGCGTGCTGATGGTGCTGCTGTCCTTCGCCCTGACGGGTATCTACGTACACCGCGCCAACAACGTACTCGACCCGCTCAACGACAAGGTCAAGCAGGAGTGCGCACAATGAACTGGACTGCCATCTCGATGTTCATGGTGTTTGTCTGCTTCACCCTGCTGGTCACCCGTTGGGCGGCCCTGCGCACCCGCTCCGCCAGCGATTTCTATACCGCCGGCGGGGGCCTGACCGGCATGCAGAACGGCCTGGCCATCGCCGGCGACATGATCAGCGCCGCGTCTTTCCTGGGCATTTCCGCGATGATGTTCATGAACGGCTATGACGGCCTGCTGTATGCCCTGGGCGTGCTGGCCGGCTGGCCGATCATTCTGTTCCTGATCGCCGAACGCCTGCGCAACCTGGGCAAGTACACGTTCGCCGACGTGGTCAGCTATCGCCTGGCGCAAACCCCGGTTCGTCTCACGTCGGCGTTCGGCACCCTGGTGGTCGCGTTGATGTACCTGGTGGCGCAGATGGTCGGCGCCGGCAAGCTGATCGAGCTGCTGTTCGGCATCAGCTACCTGTACGCGGTGGTGCTTGTGGGTGTGCTGATGGTTGCCTACGTTACCTTCGGCGGCATGCTCGCCACCACCTGGGTGCAGATCATCAAGGCGGTGATGCTGCTGTCGGGCACCAGCTTCATGGCCTTCATGGTGCTCAAGCACTTCGGCTTCAGCACCGAAGCCATGTTTGCCAGCGCCGTGGCCGTGCATGCCAAGGGCCAGGCGATCATGGCACCGGGTGGCTTGCTGTCCAACCCGGTGGATGCCATTTCCCTGGGCCTGGGCATGATGTTCGGCACCGCGGGCCTGCCGCATATCCTGATGCGCTTCTTCACGGTCAGCGATGCCAAGGAAGCACGCAAGAGCGTGTTCTACGCGACCGGTTTCATTGGTTACTTCTACCTGCTGCTGATCATTGTCGGCTTTGGCGCCATCGTGATGGTCGGCACCGAGCCGTCCTACCGCGATGCCACCGGCGCGATCATCGGCGGCGGCAACATGGTCGCGGTACACCTGGCCCAGGCGGTGGGTGGCAACTTGTTCCTTGGGTTCATCTCTGCCGTGGCGTTTGCCACCATCCTGGCGGTAGTCGCCGGCCTGGCGCTGTCGGGTGCGTCGGCCGTGTCCCACGACCTGTATGCCTGCGTAGTGCGTCAAGGCAAGGCCACCGAACAGGAAGAAATGCGCGTGTCGCGTATCGCTACCCTGCTGATCGGCCTGCTGGCGGTGTTGCTCGGCCTGATGTTCGAGTCGCAGAACATCGCCTTCCTCTCCGGCCTGGTGCTGGCGGTCGCTGCCTCGGTCAACTTCCCGGTGCTGTTGCTCTCGATGTTCTGGAAAGGCCTGACCACCCGCGGCGCGGTGTGCGGCAGCATGGCCGGGCTGGTATCGGCGGTAGTGCTGGTGGTACTGGGCCCGGCGGTGTGGGTCAACGTACTGCACAACGAGAAAGCGCTGTTCCCGTACAGCAACCCGGCGTTGTTCTCGATGAGCCTGGCCTTCCTGAGTGCCTGGGTGTTCTCGGTTACCGACAGTTCGGAACGCGCCAGCGAAGAGCGCGGCCGCTACCTGGCCCAGTTCATCCGCTCCATGACCGGGATCGGCGCCGCCGGCGCCAGCAAGCACTGACCTCAAGGACGATCAACCATGTCGGGTAAAACAACAACAATGAACCGCACGCACTTCATGTCAGCCGCCTGGCTGGCCACCCTCGCCCTGCCTTTGCCGGCAATGGCAGACTTCATCGGCGACAGCCACGCACGCCTGGAACTGCGCAACCACTACATCAACCGCGACTTCCGCCAGAGCAATGCGCCCCAGGCCAAGGCCGAGGAATGGGGCCAGGGCTTTACTGCCAAGATCGAGTCGGGCTTCACCGAAGGCCTGGTCGGCGTTGGCGTCGACGCCATGGGCCAGCTGGGTATCAAGCTCGATTCCAGCCGCGATCGCCGTAACACCGGCCTGCTGCCCTTCGGCCCTAACAGCCACGAACCGGTCGACGATTACAGCGAGCTGGGCCTCACCGGCAAGGTCCGCGTATCCAAGAGCACCTTGCGCCTGGGCACGCTACAGCCGATCTTGCCGGTGGTGGTCTACAACGACACCCGCCTGTTGGCGTCCACCTTCCAGGGTGGCCTGCTTACCAGTCAGGACATCAATGGCCTCACCTTCAACGGCGGCCGTCTGACCAAGGCCAACCTGCGCGACTCCTCGGGCCGCGACGACATTGGCTACGGCGCCGCAAGCAGCGACCACCTGGATTTCGGCGGTGGCAGCTACGCCATTACCCCGCAAACCAGCATCAGCTACTACTACGCCAAACTCGAAGACATCTACCGCCAGCAGTTCGTCGGCCTGATCGACACCCGCCCCTTGAGCGAAGGCGTGAGCCTGCGCAGCGACCTGCGCTACTTCGACAGCCGCAATGACGGCGCCGAACGTGCCGGCAACATCGACAACCGCAACTTCAACGCCATGTTCACCCTCGGCGTACGGGCGCACAAATTCACCGCCACCTGGCAACAGATGTCGGGCGACAGCGCCTTCCCGTTCGTCAATGGTGGCGACCCGTTCACCGTCAACCTGGTCACCTACAACACCTTCACCCGCGCCGGGCTCGACTCGTGGCAAGTGCGCTACGACTACGACTTCGTGGCCATGGGTATCCCCGGCCTCAGTTTCATGACGCGCTATACCGATGGCCGCCATGCCGAAACCGCCACCGTCAGCAATGGCCGCGAGCGTGAACGCGATACCGATATCACCTACGTCATCCAGAGCGGCCCGTTCAAGGACGTGAGCCTGCGCTGGCGCAACGTCACCTTCCGTTCTGGCAATGGCCTGACCAACGCCGTGGACGAAAACCGCCTGATCATCGGCTACACCCTGGCGCTGTGGTAACAGCGCCCCCCTAAATTTGAACAGCATGGAGAACAGCATGTCTGCCGCCCCTACTCTGCAAAGCTTCATCGCCGGCCGCTGGCTGGGCCAGCACGGCGCCCAGGCCCTGCGCAGCGCCCTTGATGGCCACGTCCTGGCCTACAGCCACGAGGAGCGCCCGGACTTCGCCGAAGCCGTGGACTTCGCCCGTGCCCGTGGCCTCGCCAGCTTGATGGCCATGGACTTCCAGCAACGCGCTGCACGGCTTAAAGCGCTGGCCCTGTACCTGGCCGAGCGCAAGGAACAGCTATACGCCCTGTCGCACCACAGCGGCGCCACCCGTGCCGACAGCTGGATCGACATCGAAGGGGGTAACGCCACGCTGTTCGCCTATGCCGGCATCGGCAGCCGTGAGCTGCCGTCGGGCAACCTGGTGCACGAAGGCCCGGCCATCCCGCTGGGCAAACAAGGCCATTTCGCCGGCAGCCACATCCTGGTGCCACGTGCAGGCGTTGCAGTGCACATCAACGCCTTCAACTTCCCCATCTGGGGCATGCTGGAGAAATTCGCGCCGACCTTCCTGGCCGGCATGCCTTGTATCGTCAAGCCAGCGACTTCCACCAGCTACCTGACCGAGGCCGTCGTCCGCCTGATGAACGCCTCCGGCCTGCTGCCAGAGGGCAGCCTGCAACTGGTCATTGGCAGCACCGGCGACCTGCTGGAGCGCCTGCAGGGCCAGGACGTGGTGACCTTCACCGGTTCTGCCGATACCGCCGCCAAACTGCGCGTCACGCCGAACCTGATACGCAATTCGGTGCCGTTTACCGCCGAAGCCGACTCGTTGAACTGCGCCATTCTCGGCCCGGACGTCACCCCGGACAGTGAAGAGTTCGACCTGTACATCAAGGAAGTGGTGCGGGAAATGACCACCAAGGCCGGGCAGAAATGCACCGCCATCCGCCGTGCCATCGTACCGGCCAAACACATCGACGCAGTTGCCACGCGCCTGCGCGAGCGGCTGGGCAAGGTAGTGGTCGGTGATCCGTCGGTGGAAGGCGTGCGCATGGGCGCCCTGGCCTCCCACGACCAGCAGCAGGACGTGGCCGAGCGGGTGCGCAGCTTGCTGCAAAGCTGCGATCAGCTGTTCGGCGCCAGCGATGGTTTTGCGCCGCGCGGCGAAGGTGTGGCTGAGGGCGCATTCTTCGCCCCGACCCTGTTGCAGGCTCGCAACCCGCATGCCGAAGGCGGTGCCCACGATATCGAAGCGTTCGGCCCGGTCAGCACCCTGATGGCCTACGATGACCTTGACGAGGCACTGGCCCTGGCCGCACGTGGCAAAGGCAGCCTGGTGGCGACCCTGGTCACCGCCGACCGCAGCGTGGCCGCCAAGGCCATTCCAGTGGCTGCCGCCTGGCACGGCCGCCTGCTGGTGCTCGACAGTGAAGCCGCCAAGGAGTCCACCGGCCACGGCTCGCCGCTGCCACAGCTCAAGCATGGCGGCCCGGGGCGTGCGGGTGGCGGTGAAGAGCTGGGCGGCCTGCGTGCGGTCAAGCACTACTTGCAGCGTGCCGCGGTGCAGGGTTCACCGAGCATGCTCACGGCGGTGACTGGCGAGTATGTGCGTGGCGCTGAAGTGATCGAGACTGAAGTGCACCCGTTCCGTCGCTACTTCGAGCAATTGCGCATCGGCGAGTCGCTGCTTACCCACCGCCGCACCGTGACCGAAGCCGACCTGGTCAATTTTGGTTGCCTGTCGGGCGACCATTTCTACATGCACTTTGACGAAATTGCTGCCAGGGAATCGCAGTTCGGCAAGCGCATCGCCCACGGCTACTTCGTGCTGTCGGCGGCAGCCGGGTTGTTTGTATCACCCGGCGCGGGGCCAGTGCTGGCCAACTATGGCCTGGATACCCTGCGTTTCATCAACCCGGTGGGCATTGGCGACACCATCCAGGCGCGCTTGACCTGCAAGCGCAAGATTGACCAGGGCAAGACCAGCCCGCTGGGCCAGCCGCAGGGTGTGGTGGCATGGGATGTGGAAGTGACTAACCAGCTGGGCGAACTGGTGGCCAGTTATGACATCCTGACCTTGGTGTTGAAGCAGCCACTGTAATGGTTTGAGCCCACTCCCACGGGGACCGCACATCCCTGTGGGAGCGGGCAAGCCCGCGAAGAGGCCCGCACAGGCCACATAAAGGCCAAAGGCCACCTCGTACATCCGCCCTAATCGCCCCTCACCCCCCTCGGCGTTATAGTCCAGCGATAACAACGCCAAGGAAGCCCCCTATCATGCTCCCCTTCAAGCTAGTCCTGAGTACCGCCCTGCTGCTCGGCGTCGCCGGCTGCCAGACCATCAAGCCCTCTGAAGACACCCTCAAGCAGCGTACCGAGTTCATTCTCAACACCAAGGTGTCGAAAGTTGCCGATGTACGTAATGACAGCACCCTCACCTACTACACCGCCACCACCGCCAAAGGCCAGTACGAGTGCCAGATGCCCAGCGGTGGCATCGTCGCGGTAGCCGGCATGGGCCTGTATGAGCCAACGCCGACCTGCATGAAGGAAGGCCAGGCCCTGATCCTGCAATAAACCCACCCCGCGCCCCGTGCCGGCCTAGTTGGCCGGCGCCGCCGTTTCCTCGCGCAATGCGCGCAAGGCCGCACGCAGTTCAGCTGGGCGCACCGGTTTGGAAAGCACAGCGATATTGCGCTCATGCACTACTGCCTGGATTTTTTCCGTGTCATGCCCCGTCATGATCAGCGCGGGCACGTCCCACCCACGCTGCGCCCTCAGTTGGTCGATGCAGTCGACCCCGGTTGCCTCCCGCCCCAGGTCGTAATCGGCGACGATCACCTCACAATCACTGCTCAGTCCCACGGGCGAGCTGTGCGCATCCACCTCGCAGCCCCAGCGCCGCAGCAGTGCCGTGGTTGCCCTCAGCACGTTGTGGTCGTCTTCCACCAGGCACACACGCAAGCCGCCGAGCAGGCCCGGTGCTGCATGCGCACGATCAACCGGCACCTGCGCCGGTTGCGCGGACAGCCGTGGCAGGCCCTGCAAGCTTACCGCCGTGCCGTGCCCTGGCCGCGAGCGCAACTTTACCTCCAAGCCCATCAGGCGCCCAAGCCGGCGCACGATCGACAGGCCCAGCCCTACGCCTTCGACATCAGTGTCACGCACCTGGCGCACCCGGTAGAACTCTTCGAATACCAGCCGCTGGTGGGCTTCATCAATGCCTCGGCCCTGGTCGTAGATTACGATGGCCAAACCCTCGGCACAGCGCCGCACGCCCAGCAGCAGGGGGCGATGTGCTGCATATTTGAAGCTGTTGGACAACACGTTCTGTACCATGGTGGCCAACATGCCGCGGTCGGCTCGGGTCCAGTAACGGCAAGGCCGCAAGCGAATGGTCACGCCCGCCCAGCGGGCGGCCTCGCGGTTCTGTTGCAGCAGCTCAGCCAGGAACGCATTCAGGGCAAACACCTCGTACCTGGGCTGTGCACGCCCGTTGTCCAGTGTGTACAGGTCGAGAATCGAGCGAAACAGCTGCGACACGTTGAGCAGCGAGCGGTCGATGCTGTCCACCAACCGACGCTCCTGCTCGCCCAGTGGCGCATCGCGCAGGCAGGCCGTAAACAGGCCGATCGAATGGATCGGCTGGCGCAGGTCATGGCTGGCCTGGGCCAGGAAGCGCGATTTTTCGCGGTTGGCCGCAGCGGCCAGCTCCGAGGCCTTGCGCGTGCGCTCCAGCAACAGATGCGCATAGATCGGGATCACCGTGCTGGTGGTGAGCAGCATCAGCACCATGAACGGGTTGGCTTGCCAATAAGGCGTGATCTGGTACACCACCAGCAACGCCGCCAAGGCCAGCACCGTGGCAATTGCCAGGTAGCGCGAGCCAAAGCGCATGCCATTACCCAGGTTCACCCACACCATCACCGCATAGATCGGCAGCGCCGCATCGCCACCGACCACCAGGCCGAAGCAGGTACCGGTGTAGTCATGCACCATGCCCAGCACGCGTCGCCAGGGGTAATGCCCGGGCCAGTGGGCGATGGCCTGGCGCAAGCCGATGGACACCAGTATGAAGACCGCGATGTAGTAGATGATCGGCAGGTGAGGCGCATGCGAGCGGCCCGGGAGGAAGCCCAGCATGGTGATGTAGGCAAGCGCGCAACAGGCAACGATGACGCGCAGGTTGGCTTGATCGAGTTCGTTGTTCTTGTCCAGGTCCATGGCCAGTGTCCTTGTGCACAGGGTCGCATTACTGCCCTCCATGGGCAGCGCCCTCCCTGCGTGGCTGCTAAATTAGCATGCTCCGGTCCACCTACGGCTACAGGGAGTTGCCAGGCGTGACGTGTCGCATCATCGTGGCGGATGACCATCCGCTGTTCAGGGAAGCCCTGTCGCGCACCGTGCTGCGTGTGCTGCCGGGCGCCCGCGTGGAAGAAGCCGGTTGCCTTGATGAGGTGTTGCTGCTGGCCAGCACCGGCGAGGCAGCCGATACCCTTATCCTCGACCTGCGCTTTCCCGGGCTGGTAGATATCCCGTGCCTGGCTCGCTTACGTCAACAGCTGCCCCGCACCACCCTGATCATTGTGTCGATGGTCGATGACCCCGCCATCGTCGAACAGGTCATGCAAGCCGGGGTGGACGGGTTTGTCGGTAAAAGCATTGCGGCAGAGGAAATGGGCGCAGCCATCCTGGCCATTCGCGATGGCGAAGTGCTGGTCAGGTATGCGCCCTCGGGTTTCTTGCCGAATCGTGGTGGTGGGCCTGGGGGTGAGTGTGCAGTGGAACAGCTCACGCAGCGCCAGCACGACGTGTTGCGGCTGATCGCCCAAGGCAAGACCAACAAGGAAATAGCCAGGGCCCTGGACATTTCGCCGTTTACCGTGCGCATTCACGTGTCTTCACTGCTCAAGGCGCTTGGCGTCAGCTCGCGTACGGCGGCGGCCGTGAAGTACACCGGCAGCTGACGCCGGTGCCCGCTCTGCCGGTCAGACCACTGCCGCCGGGTCCTGTGCCGACGGGTTCGGCCTGCTGCCCGATACCCGCCAGGTTACAGCGGTGATCCCGTAGCGCTCGGCCATCGGCCGGCTGATCTTCCTGATTTTCTCCCGCCCGAACTTGGGGATGATACCGATGCCCGCATCGCAACTTGCCCAATGCCAGGCCTCGGCGTTGTCCAGGCGCTCAAGACGAATGATGAAACTGCGCGGCTGGCCATGCAGTTGGTAGTCGATGATGTACAGCTGTGGGCTAGGCATCGCAGGGGGCCTCCTCTTCTCCATGGATGACACCCTGATTGATTCGGGCACGGCGAGAAGATTCAAAATTTTGTCGAATAACCGGAATCAATGGCATTCGCTACCCTGTGCACGGGTACCCGCTATGCATGCACACTCCACTGAACCGCCTGCGTTTCGATCGGCATTTCATCGATGGCATGGATCATCCCGTTCTCCAGCGCCTCCCGTGGCCCCAGTATCCGTGGATACGCCATCAGATAACGCGGCACATCCAGCACCTCGGTGGCGCCCTGGGTGCGCTCGGCCACGATCTGTGCATACAGGCGCAAATCGTAATCCAGGCTCATTGCATATTCCGCCATCCGTGAATGGTCCACCGAACCGTGCAGGGTCCAGTGGAATGGATGGAACAGGAACTTGCTGTAACTGCATGCCGTGCGCCGTTGCCCCGCCAGGAACAGGATATTGCCCATGGACTCGACCGTGCCCAGGTTATGGGTATGCACCTCTACCGGCAGTGCCCGCAGGAAGTTGTACAGGGTAAACCCGTAGCTGCACTCGCCACCCATGGTGGCGATGTTCAGTTGCAGGATCTCGGCCCCCTGTTGCAACGCCCGCGAACAGGTGTTGATCAGGTTGCCGCAGGTCGACGAGTTGATCGGCCCGGTGAAGTGAATGATATGTCTGGCCATGCTTGCCTCCAGGGTTATGCGGTGGAAACGTCAGCAGCCGCAAAGTTCAACCCGGGATGAGCAAAGCGCGGAATCGTTCCTGACCGTGAAGGTGTTATTGGGCCGCACTCACGCCTGGCTGAAAAGCACCCGCTTGAACGCTTCTGCAGCCAGGTGTACCTGCACCGCCCAATCCACCGCGGCATCGCTGCCTGCATCATCGGAGATGTATTTCAGGCACACGAATGGAATGCCTTCACTGCGCGCTATCAACGCCAGCACGTAGGCTTCCATGTCGACCACGTCATAAGGCGCGTCACCATGGTTGACCTCGAAGGTGTCACCGCTGCCACAGGTTTCCAAGGGCAGGCCCGGAATGACCGCCCCGTGTTCCAACACTACCGGGGTATCGGACAACGGCGTCTGGTAACGTTCGAAGCCCAGTGGGGTCACATCCATGTCGCGCTGAACGAAGCGGTTGCAACACACCACACTGCCCTTGCCGTGGCGCTGGCTGCCAGCCGATCCAAGGTTGACGATCAACTTGGGCTTGCGCTTCGCAATCGCCTTGGTCAGGGCAATGGCAGCATTCACTTTGCCGATACCGGTGAACACCGTGTTCACCTCAGTGAATACATCGCCCGCCTCGGCTTCGAGGGCGAAGACAAATAGCGTGTCATCCAGGGATGTGTCGGGGAATTGCTGGGTCAGCATCATGGAGCAAGGATTTCCGAGTGGCTGCAAGGGGCGCGGCCATTGTCGGCCAACCCCGGGTAAATGCAACCCCTTGCCCCTTGCAGTGCCAGGTCGCCCCGGCACTGCATGTAGGTCAATTACGAGCGGCCACCCTTGCGGCCGGACTCGCGATCATGCGGCATGTTGCTGCCAGAGGACTGGCCGCCCTTGCGGCCGGCTTCGGAGGCCTTTTCACGATCATTGGCGAAGTTGCCTGGGTTCTTGTTGCCGCCTTGGCTGCCTTGTTGGTTACCGGTGCGGCTGTTGTCTTTGTTGGCCATGGTCTTCAAACCTCATATGACTTCGGATTGCACGGCAGCTGCCGTACACAAGTTCGGAGTTCAGCCATAGGGAGGGATTCGTTTTATCGCCATGGGTTCGGACCGGTGGCATTAAATAAGCGACAACGCCATATTTGGTGCGCCTGTCAGTCGTGCGATGGGCTATCCAGGCGAGCCTGACGGCGGCCCAGCCAGCCACCCGTCGCGGCCCACCCCAACGCAATCAGCGCGCCAATGAGCATGGCCAACTGCGGGTGCTCGCCCATCACGTCCAGGGCCCGTTTGATCCAGCCGCTTAAGGCATCGCCACCCCGGTAGACCACCGTGTCGATGAAGTTCTTGGCCTTGTACTTGTCCTCTGCCGGTAGCACGGTAAACAGCATTTCCCGCCCAGGCCGCACCAGCGCGTACTCACCGGCCCGGCGTACCACCATCACCACCACGAAGACCGCGAACACGGGCGCCAGTGCCAGCCACAGGAAGCCTGCGGCCATTACCAAGGGCACTGCCACCAGTAACACCCCCACGCCCAGCCGGCGGGCCAGGCGGCCGGTCAGGAACACCTGGGTGAGAATGGCCAGGGCTTGCACCACGGTATCGATCAGGCCGAATACCTGGGTTTGTCGCGTACGGTCGGTGAAGGTCTCGCTGACAATGCGCGCCTGCTCGAAGTACAGAAAGGTGCTAACGCTGGCCAGCAGCACCACGAACAGGGCAATGCCCAGCAGGTACGGGGAGCGCAGCACGGCAGTGGCGCCGGCAAACGGGTTGCCGCCCAAAGGCCGCGAATCCGCGCGCTCAGAATGCGCCTGCATGGGTTGCTTTACTCGCCAGCGTTGCAGGAACAGGGTCGCGCCGATACTGCCAAGCAAAAAGGCCGCCGCCAGCACCAGCAACCCTGCATGGCCCAGTGGGGCTACCAGCAAAGTACCGAGTATGGGGCCACTCAGCCCGCCCAGGCTGGCCCCGGCCGCCAGCAAACCGAACAGGCGCTTGCCCTGCGCGCTAGAAAACAGGTCGGCGAGCACGCTCCAGGCCAGGGAAATGGTCAGCAGGTTGAATACCGACAGCCAGATGTAGAAGGCCCGGGCGGTCCACAAATTGTCCGCGTTGCTGGTAAACAGCACGGCGAAAAGCAACAGGTTGCTGGCGAAGAACCCGTAGGTCCAGGGCAGGATGTGCCTGCGCTGCACCTTGGACGCCAGCCAGCCGAACAGCGGCAGGCATGCCAGGGTGGCGATGAAGGTGCCGGTGAACAGCCATTGCAGGTTGTCCACGCCACCGGCGATGCCCATGGTTTCGCGTACCGGGCGTAGCATGAAGTAGCCGGTGAACAGCAGGTAGAACAGCAGCAGGCCGGCGACTACCGCGGGGGCTTCGCCGGGCTGGATGTTCAGCCCCTGGTCCAGGCGCCGCCGCCACGCCTGCATGATGTCAGGCAAACTGCTTGATCAGCGCCTGTTGCTGCGCCTGGGTGAGCAAGGGGTCATGGCCAGCCTTTAGCTGGTCGAGCTGCCGGTCGGGCCGCCCGGTCGCAGGAATGACCGTGGTCACCGCCGGGTGGCTGATGGCGAACTTGAGAAACAGCTGCGCCCAGCTGCCGATCCCCGCCTCTGCCGCCCAGCCAGGCAACGCCTGGTCCTTGACCCGGGCGAACAGACGGCCATCGTCGAAAGCCCGGTTGATCAGCACCGCCACGCCTTTGTCCTGGCACAGTGGCAGCAGTTCACGCGCGGCATCAGGCGCGTTCACCGAGTAGTTGATCTGGATGAAGTCCAGTGGCTGGCTGCGCACGATTCGGGCAACTTCGTCCTGGCCGCTGTTGAGGTAGTGAGTGATGCCCACATAACGGGTCTTGCCCTGCTGCTTCAGCTCGCGGGCGTAAGGCAGTTGGGTCTGCCAGTCGCGCAAGTTGTGGATTTGCAGCAGGTCGACCTTGTCGGTACGCAGGCTCTTCAGGCTGCCGGCCCATTGCACCTGCGCGTCGGCCCGGCTGTCGGCGGCGATCTTGGTGGCAATGAAGCACTGCCGGTGCCAGCCGCCCTCTTCCAGCAGTTGGCCCAGAATGCTATCGGCACCCCCATAGTTGGGCGAGGTGTCGATCACCCGTCCACCGCCGTCGAAAAACGCCTTTAGCACGCTTTTAAGCTGCTGATACTGGGCTGAGCCTGCGTCTACTTCAAAGCTGCCGGAAGTACCGGCACCGATCACCGGCAGCGCTTCCCCTGTGGACGGTATCTTACGGGTCAGCAAACCTGCCGGGGCGGCGGCGTGCAGCCAGGGGCTTGCGGCCAACAAGCCCAACGTTGCGCCCGCGCGTAGGACATCACGACGTGCGTACATGGAAAAGCTCCCGTCATGAATCGGAAGCTTTCAAGGCTAGCCGCTCTGGCCCGCACTGCCGGGTGATTCTGTATCTGGATGTTTAGTTATCAGGCGTGCAACAGTTGGCTCAGGTCGACACCTGCCTCGCCCATTGGCGGGCACCAGTAATAGCCGCCGGTCAGCGGCCGGCTGAAACGGTACAGGCCGTCGATGATGCCATCCTCAAGCCCGCTCATGCGCCGCAGCTGCACTTCGAACGCATCGAAGCTTTGACCCAGGGCTACGAAGGCCAGGCCGGCGCCGCGCTGGTCGGCCCAGGCCACCGAACGACGGACCATGAACGCTTCGGGGTCGAAGCTTTCCTGGGCAGTACGCTTGACGTGCGCGGACTCGGGAGCGTCATCCAGTTCTTCGTTGTCGCTGAGGCGGCGGCCAATGATGTTGTCCTGGTCGGCCTGGGGCAGCGACTTGAAGTACTCCAGGTCGTGCTTCCACAGCTGGAATGCAGCAAAGCTGGAACCGTCGGCAGCAATGGCCGCTTGCACAGCATCCTCGTCCACCGGGTTTTCGGTGCCATCTTCATAGCCTGTCAGGTCGTGGCCACCCCGGTGCAGGAAGCCATCAACGCTGTCTGCCAGGCGCAGTGCCGGTGCCAGCGCCTTTTCCAGGGCCTGGGCGCGCAGCAGCAGGTCACCACGTTCGTTACCGCGCAGCCACAGCCACAGGGCGTGCTGGGTGCTTGGGTTTTCCACGGCGGCATCCAGCAGCGGGAAGGCGCGCAGGCCTGGCACTGCACGGCCCAGGGCCTTGGCCAGCGGGGCACCGATACCCAGGATCAGCTGTTCGCCATCGACCTGTGGCAGCAAGGCATCCAGTGCGCCAGGCAAAGCCTCGGGCGACTGCAGGGTGAAGAACAGGTGGCGGGCGTGGGCCGGCACCGGGTTGGCAAGCAGACCTTGCTGGAACGGCATGACAGGCTAATCCTCGGTAAAAACCGAAATGCTACTGCGCCTGCAGCCCTACTGCAATGCGGCATGCAGCCTCGGTAACCGCTGCACGCGGTAACAAACAGTTACCAACAGCTGGCCCTTTGCGATTAGCTATCAATCAGCGCCCGCCTACACTCTTCGGGATCCTTCGCCCGAGAGACCGCCCATGACCGCCTCGCCCTTGCTCACTGCCTTTCTGCCGCTTGCCCTGGGTATCATCATGCTTGGCCTCGGGTTGTCACTGACCCTGGCCGACTTTGCTCGCGTGGTTAAATACCCCAAGCCGGTGGTGGTGGGCCTGGCCTGCCAGATCCTGCTGCTGCCGCTGGTGTGCTTCCTGATCGCCAACGGCTTTGGGCTGGAGTCTGCCCTGGCGGTAGGGCTGATGTTGCTGGCCGCCTCGCCGGGCGGCACCACGGCCAACCTGTTCAGCCACCTGGCCCACGGTGATGTGGCGTTGAACATCACCTTGACGGCCGTCAACTCGCTGATCGCGATCCTGACCATGCCACTGCTGGTGAACCTGTCGCTGAGCTGGTTCATGGCCTCGGACCAGGCCATCCCGTTGCAGTTCGCCAAAGTCCTGCAGGTGTTTGCCATTGTCCTGCTGCCGGTGGCATTGGGCATGCTGATTCGCCATTTCGCCCCGGCCTTTGCAGCGCGCATGGAAAAGCCGATGAAGCTGGTGGCTGCGCTGTTCCTGGCCTTCACCATCGTCCTGGCACTGGCCAAGGACTGGCAGACCGTGGTCGAGTACGCACCGCTGGTTGGCCTGGCGGCGCTATTGTTCAACGTGCTGAGCCTGGCCGTGGGCTACTGGGTGCCACGGCTGTTGAACATTCCTAAACGCCAGGCAATTGCCATTGGCATGGAAATCGGCATACATAACGGCACCTTGGCGATTGCCTTGGCGTTGAGCCCTTCACTGCTGAACAACGCGACCATGGCGGTACCGGCGGCGCTGTACAGCCTGATCATGTTCTTTACTGCGGCGGGGTTCGGCTGGTGGGTAAGCCGGGGGCATGTGGCGGCCCAGCCTGAAGGCGGAACTGTGAATCAGGGCTGATGGCCTCTTCGCGGGTAAACCCGCTCCCACAGGTTCTTGTGGCCACCACCTGTTAGCCCTGATGCGGTCTCTGTGGGAGCGGGTTCACCCGCGAAGGGGCCCGATCAGACTGTCACGAAGGTTTGCGGTTACTTCGCAGCTGCCGTTTCAACACCTTCAACGGCGGCGCATAGAAAAAACCGAACGACACACTCCCCGTGCGCCCCTTCACCGCATGGTGCAACTGGTGCGCACGGTGCAACCGCTTGAGGTAGCGGTTGACCGGCTTTGGCTTTTGCGGCCAATGCCTGTGGAAGAACCCGTCATGGGCCACGACATACAACATGCCGTACCCCGCCACACCACCACCCACCCACTGCAAGGGTGCGTAGCCACTCTTGCCCAAGGCCACCAGCGCTGTGGCGATCAGCCCCAGGGCCACCAGGTACAGGTCGTTGGTTTCGAGCATGCCCAGCTGGGGCTCATGGTGCGAGCGGTGCAGCCACCAGCCCCAGCCATGCATGATGTACTTGTGAGCCAGCGTGCCAACGCCCTCCATGGCCACCAGGGTGCCGAACAACACGGCGAGATTGAACAGCATGGAACGGTCCGGGTGATGGCGAAGGAAGCCGCAAGGGTACCGATTGCCTGCGGTTTTTTCCATGCAGGCGTGACCGGCTGTATGCATGGGCCCGATGAAGCTATTGGCATGCTTTTGCTCTTGACCTCGGGATTTTGCCTGGGTCACTAGCAGCTTGGGGCTTGAAAGCCGCTTACGGGCCGACATCCGCCACCACTTCGCCTGCCACACAGTACCCGTCACGCCCCCGTCGCTTGGCCTGGTATAACGCCGCATCCGCTGCCGCCATAAGGCCTTCTGCAGTGCAGCCCTGCCGCGCCAGGTCGCCCACCGCGATCCCTGCGCTGAAAGAAACGCGGCCGAGCGGGCTACCCGCATGCTCCAGCATCAACCGCCGTAACAGCTGTTGCAGGTCTTGCACCAACACTTCTGCCCCGCGGGCATCGGTATCGGGCAGCAACAGCGTAAATTCCTCACCGCCATAGCGCACGGCCAGGTCTGCCGGGCGCTTCAGCGCCTGTTGCAGCAGTTCGGCAAAGCGCCGCAGGCATTGGTCACCGGCTGGGTGGCCATAACGGTCGTTATAGGCCTTGAAGTGATCAAGGTCGAGCATCACCAGCGCCAGCGGGTAACCCTGTCTGCGTGCGCGTCGCAGTTCTGGTTCGAACACCGCATCCAGCCGCCGGCGGTTGCCCAGCCCGGTCAGGCTGTCGGTCAGGGCCAGCGCTTTCAGTGTCTGGTGCGCCTGGTGCAGTGCCCGTTCGATGATGATGCGTTCGCGCAACTGCCTTAGTACCACACCGCCAAACGCCGCCAGGCCCACCAGCAACAACAGCAGCACAGCCACAGACTTGATTGCGTCGTGCCGCCAAGGCGCAACGATTGATTCCCGCGACAAACCTGCCTCCACCACCAGTGGGTAGCTGGAAAGTGCCCGGTAGCCATAAAGCCGGGTGGTGCCATCGACCACGGCAACGGCCTCGGCAACCCCTTCCGAGGCGTACGGCAAGTGATTGCGGAAGATCTCGCTGTTGGCCAGGCTACGGCCTACCACCTGCTCCACGAAAGGCCGGCGTACCAGAATGGTTCCGTCGCGTTTTGCCAGCACCAGTGCGCCACGCTCGTCAATCTTGAAGTCGCCGTAGTAACGCACGAACCACTCCACCTTGATGGTGCCCAGCAGCACGCCGGCAAAGCGGCCGTCGGCATACTCCAGGCGCCTGGAAATGGGGATGATCAGGTCGCCGGTGGAGCGGCTGCGCACCACCGAGCCGATATGGACGTTACGGTCGGCATGGGTGCGGTGGTAAACGAAGTAGTCGCGGTCGGCGTTGTTGGCATTGGGCGGGATGGCCGCCCGGTCTGTAACGATCCAGCGGCCATCCGGGCCATACACGAACAGCCCGTGCAATTGCGGCATGATGCTTTTCTGCTGGGCCAGCAAAGCGTGCAGGCGTGGTCGATCGATGTGCTCAAAGCCATCGCCTTCAAGGCGCTCGGCCAAGGCAGCGGTAATGGCGTCGACCTGGCGGATAGCGTCTTCGGCATGCTGCGCCGTGGCCCGGGCCAGGTTGGTGACCATGTTTTCGGCATTGCTGAAGGCATGCCGATAGTCGCGCCAGATACGCCAGCCCTCGACCAGCACGAAGGCCAGCATCACCACCAGCATGAATGCCAGCACCAGGCGGAACAACGCCACGGCGCGGCCCTCGCCGGTTACCGCGATGAGCCCGTCATCATCCTGTTTCCTGGCTGCACACATTGAAATCCCTGGTCATACCGCATTCACCGCCTTTCACTATAGTTCAGCGCCACCTGCAACTACGGGCAATTGCGCCCTGCATTGTGCCAACGCGTCGTCACGGTTTTTCAGCTGTTCCTCAAGCCGCTGCAACTGGCGAGCTTGTTCGGCGCACAGATCGCGCCGTTGCTCCAGGCTTTGCGCTTGCACATCCAGCTGCCGGCGCATTTCCTCGCTGGCGCCCTGGGCCTGGGCCAGGATCGTACGCAGGCCCTGGATCTGCGCATCGCGTTGTTCCAGCAACTCGTCCTGTGCCCGGCATTCGCTGGCGGCCTGGCGATGCTCACCCAGCAAGCGCTCGTTATCACGGTGCAGGCGGGTCAGTTCGTCCTGTTTGACGATCATGCCCTGCTGCAGTTGGCGCACCTCCACCTGCATCTGCTGCAACTGCGCTTCGTGGCGGCGCTGTTCCTGCTCGCGCTGTTCACGGCTGGCCGTGCGGTAGTGCTCCAGCGCATCGCGAGCATGGCGATGCTTGTCTTCCAGCGACTTGACCTGCTCGTCCTTGTCAGCCAGGCGCACCTGCAATTCACCCAGCGACTGGTTGAGGCTGGCACTGCGAAGCTGTTCGGCCTGCAGGGTGCTTTGCGTGGACAACAGCTTTTCTGTCTCGGCGGCCAATGCCGCTGCATCGATCTTGTGTTGCTGATGCGCAGCAGCCAGTGCCTGTTGTGCGATTTCCAGCTGCGCCTCAAGCGTTTCCCGCTGTTGAGTGAAGGTGCTTTCGGCCTGCTCGATATGCAGGTCAGCCTCATCCTGCAACTGGGTTGCCAATTGCCCGACCAGGCGGCTCAACACATCGCTCAGCGCGGCGCCACCTTCAGAAGCCACTGGCTGCTGGCCGTTCAGCTCTTTCAGGTAGCGGTGAATCGTGGTCTTGGAGCCGGTATTGCCCAGCTCGATACGTATGGCATCGATGCTGGGGTTCTCGCCACGGGCAATCAGCGCCTGACGCGCCTGTTGCACTACAACCTTGTTTATACCGCCCCGGGCCATGCTTGCTCCTACGATTTTGTACTGTGTTATGTACCATGTAATTACGTACCAATTATGGCGATAACAAAATGCACCTGCAAATATTTCCTCACATGGAATAATCACGGCTTATCGCATGTTAAAGCGCATTTTGGCCGGAACAGGCGCTAGGCAGGCGTACCAGTGCTGCTTGCGCCCCGCCTTGTTTAAGCTGCGCTTTGCCGCCACCATGTACGTCCGGCATTCGATCACCGACTGAAAATGACCCTGGAAAACTACAAGGCAATCGCCGACAGCATCGCGCTGCTGCTTTATCCGCACGCTGAAGTCATCGTTCACGAGCTGAGCAGCCAGACAGTGGTGCACATCGCCAACAATTTTTCCCAGCGCAAGCTGGGCGATGATTCGGCTATCGATGAGGAATTGGGGGGGCTGCTCAGCGGCGCCAATCTCGGCCCTTATGAAAAGCTGAACTGGAACGGCCAGAAAATCCGCTCGATCAGTAGTGTGCTGCGTAACCAGGACGGAGAAGCAGAGCACCTGATGTGCATCAACCTGAACGTGTCCGTGCTGGAGCAGGCTCGCGTGGCGCTGGATGCGTTCTTCCAGATGAGCCGCCTGGTGCCACAGCCGGATGCACTGTTCCGTAACGACTGGCAGGAACGTATCAATACCTTCCTGCATGGCTGGCTACAGGCGCACAACCTGTCATTGCAGACGCTGCGGATGAAGGACAAGCGCACCCTTGTGCAGGCTTTGCATGCAGAGGGTGCCTTCGATGGACGGAGTGGCGCCGACTACGTTGCCAATGTGCTCAACATGGGCCGCGCCACTGTCTACAAATACCTGAAGGAGCTCAGGGCCTAGTCAGCCCATGCGCTGCACCTGCGCTGGCGTACGCTGCATCAGTACCTTGCCATTGCGCACCGACACCAGTGCATGCCCCTGGCTGCGCACCATCTCGTAATCGTCCGGCGCCGACAGCAGCAACAGGTTCGCCGGCCGCCCCACTTCGATGCCGTAGCGCTCGCCAAGGTTCAGGGTACGGGCGCTGTTGTCGGTGATCAGGTCCAGGCAACGCTGCAGGTCTTCATAACCGAGCATGTGGCAGATGTGCAGGCCCGCTTCGAGTATGCGCAGGATGTTGCCATTGCCCAGCGGGTACCATGGGTCGACGATGGAGTCCTGGCCAAAGCAGATATTCATCCCTGCGCGATCAATTTCGGCCACGCGGGTCAGCCCGCGGCGCTTGGGATAGCTGTCGAAGCGCCCTTGCAAGTGAATGCTCTCGGTCGGGCACGAGATGAAGTTGATGCCTGACAGCTTGAGCAGGCGGAACAGCTTGTAGCAGTACGCATTGTCGTAGGAGCCCATGGCCGTGGTATGGCTGGCCGTTACCCGGGCGCCCATGCCGCGAACCCGGGCTTCTTCGGCCAGCACCTCCAGAAAGCGCGACTGCGGGTCGTCGGTCTCGTCGCAATGCACGTCCACCAGGCAGCCGGTACGCTCGGCCAGGTCCATCAGGAACTTCACCGATGACACGCCCTGATCGCGGGTGTTCTCGAAGTGTGGAATGCCGCCGACCACATCGGCGCCAATCGCCACCGCTTCAGTCATCAGTGCCCGCCCGTTGGCATAAGACTCGATCCCCTCCTGGGGGAAGGCGACAATCTGCAGGTCGACCAGTGCACGCACTTCGTCGCGCACCTCGACCATTGCCTTTAAAGCGGTGAGGTTCGAGTCGGTTACATCGACATGCGTGCGCACATGCTGGATACCGTGGTCCACCAGCATGCCAATGGTCTTTTTCGCACGTGTCTTGATGTCTTCGTGGGTGGTAATTTCCTTGCGTTCCGCCCAGCGCTCGATGCCTTCGAACAGCGTGCCGCTCATGTTCCATTTCGGCTCGCCAGCCGTCAGGGTGGCGTCAAGGTGGATATGCGGTTCGACAAAAGGCGCCACCACCAGGTTCTGCCCAGCGTCAAGGTCATCGCCAGTGCCGGCTGCCAGCACCTCTGCCTGGGGGGTGATGGCGGCGATGCGCTCGCCGTTCAGTTCGATGCGGAACAGCCCGGGCTTGCCGCGCAGGCGTGCGTTGATGATGTTCATGTTGTTACTCCTTGCCGTGGGCTTCGCTCATGCGCCATACCAGCATGGCGACTGAAGCATTCATGCGAAAAAGCGGGTCATCCAGGGACTGACCGCTCAGTTGTTCGATGCGCTGGATGCGCTGATTGATGGTGTTGCGGTGCAGCCCCAGGCGCTGCGCAGCTTTAAGCCCATTGCCATTTTCCATGAGCAGCGCGTCGAGCGTGTGCACCAGGGCATTTGCCTGCTTGCGCCCGGGGGCGATCAGCGGGCCGAGGGTTCGGCTGACAAAGTCATCGATCAGCGAGCGGTCGACAATACCTTGCAAAAGGCGCAGCACGCCCAGCTCGCTGTAGTTGCAGTATCCGTTGGCCGGGCGCAGGTGCTGCGCCACCTCCAACGCCTGGCGCGCCTCGTTGAGCGCCTGCCGGTAATGCGCGCAATCATCCGCCAGGCACGATAGGCCCATGAACAGGCTCAGCTCACCCATCACAACCTGCAACTGCCGATACAGGGTGGTCAATGCCTCGGGCAGGTCGTGTGCTTCGGCCAGCAGCACCACGAACAGGTCACCCGGCAATTGCGCTGTTACGCTCCCCGGCCGCTGACGGCACCAGGCGTCAAGGTGGTCTTCCAGGGCTTGGCGGGTAAGCTGCCAGCTACGCTCGCCCAGGGCCAGCCCGTGGCGCTCGAACAGTCCATCCACACCCGACAGGCGCAAGGCCAGCAGGCGCCGCGGCTCATCCAGCGTCAATTGCAAATGCGCCGCCCGCTGCCGGGCAATCGCCAGGCTCGGGTAGTCGCCGGTGAACAACTGGCCGAGGATATCGTTGCGTGAGCGTCGCACCTGGCTCATCTGCACCAGCGCCGTGCCGATCAGGTGGGTAACTACCACCATTTTCAATGCATAGGGTTGCTCGATCAGCGGCAGGCCGAGTTGCTCGGCGCGGGCAATCACGGCGGGCGGGATGGCCTGGATGAAACTGCCGCCCGTGAGGATGACCATACCGGCGATGCCCACCGCGTCGCCGTCCTCCACCAGGCCCAGCAGGTTGGCCTCGCCACGCGGGTGGTTGATGCCGGTGACGAACACCAGCTCGCCGCCCATTACCCATTCAGCAATGCCCTCGTTTTCCGCCACATACGGCCAACGCACCCGTCGCTGCAGGTTGCGCGCGCCGGCCCGCACGCGCATTTCGTGCAGGCCGGGCAAATGCAGGATCTCATCCAGCGCCAGGCTCACGGCTCGATGCCCGCCTGGCCCGGCGCCCGGCGCCGCTCGCCCAGCTCAAGCATTACGATGTAGCACAGCGCCGAGGCTCCAATACCCACCAGCGGCGCGACCCAAGGCGAGGCATACGCCAGCAGCGCGCCCACGGCATAGGCAAAAAGCCCGTTCAGGTTGTAGCGTGGCAGGCTTACCGACGCCAGCGCCGGGTACTTGCCCCGGTGGCGATACCAGAAATCGGCCATGATCACCCCGCCCACCGGCGGAATGATCGAGCCCAGCAGCACCAGGAACGGGATCAGCATTTCGTACATGCCGCCGATCGCCAGCACAATGCCGACCCCGGCGGCCACCAGGGTTGCCGTGCGCCTGCGCTCGCTGCGCAACAAGTGGCAGGCGGCGGCCGACACGTTGTAGATGGTCGGCCCCTGAATGGTCCAAAGGTTCAGGCACAGCATCACCACTGCGGCAAACGACAGGCCCTGCAGCATCATCACTTCGACAATATCGGCCTGCTGGTAAACCATCGCGCACCAGGCGCCTGCCACCACCATCAGGCCGTTACCCAGCAAGAACGCCACGACGCTGGCGATTACCGCTACCCGGCCACTGCGCGCCAGCCGTGTCCAGTTGGTAGCCTGGGTAGCACCACTGGCGAAGGTGCCGAAGACCATGGTCACTGCTGCCGAAAAGGTCAGGGTTTCATGCGGCACCACTGCCGCCAGCCCGGCAAATCCACCGACATCGCGGGTGGCGATGTACATCGAAGCCACCAGCAACACGAACATCAACGGCACCGACACGCGAGACAATACATCCAGGCCTTTGAAGCCGATGATGGCGGTGATGCTGAAGCCCAGGCCAAAGAACACCATCAACGGGACACTGAAGCCTTCCGCCAGCCCCAGCAGTTTGACCAGCACGATGGCCACGGTGGCCGTGCCCCAGGCGTACCAGCCAAGCTCGGCAAACCCCAGCAGAAAGTCCGAAAGCCGGCTGCCGGCTTCGCCAAAACAGAAGCGCCCCATCAACACCGTGTTCAGGCCACTGCGCGAGGCGATGAATGCCAGGGCCGCGGCATACAGGGCCAGCAGGCTGTTGCCGATGGTAGCCACCCACAACATGTCGACAAAATTGAAGGCCATGCCCAGCTTGCCGCCGGCGAACATCGTGCCGGTGAAGAAGGTGAAGCTGAACAGGACCATGGCAATCGGCAGCAGGCCCTTGCGGGCAGACTGCGGGGCTTCGCTGAGGGGGAATTCGCTGGGTGAGCTCATTGCACGGGGCTCCGGGTTGTAGTTGGGAGCTGGAAGAGCAATATGCGGGCCGCTTTCTACAGGGCCTGGGAGCACGTCAGGAACAGGCGCATGGCACTGCGCGTCATGTGCACAGTGAACATTAAAGCGCTGAATTGGCGAATTGAAAGTGTGGCCTGTGACTCGATTTGAGGCGCAAGTGCACCAAAGCGGATCCGGATTGGGTAGTTGACACTCAGGGAGCAGAAGAAGTTGTGGGTGCTTGCCACGGCACCTTCAGCGCCTGTGAGATCGAGCGCCGCGCGGGCGGCGCTCGATCTCACAGGCGCTGCATATCTTGTGACCAACACCTGTCGACCCTGATGCGTTCCCAAAGGGACACTGCTCAATCCATCATGTCGGGTTTCATGGGGGCAGCAGATTACGCCCCATCCAACCCCATCTGCCAGAAGTCCGCCTCCAGGCTGGAAGCCTGCCCGAAAATCCCCACCAGCTCGGCGAAACGCTGCTCGGTCATGCTCCGTGCCGCCAACTCGTCCAGGTGCTTGCGCGCAGCCGCCGCCACGCCCTGGTAGCCTTCCCCGGCATACTCGCCAATCCACTCGCGGTAAGGGTGGTTGCTCAAGTCGCCAATCCGTTGCGCCAGTGCCTTGCCGATCTCGGCATAGCCGATCACGCAAGGCGCCAGTGCCACCTGCAACTCCAGCAGGTCGCCGGCTGCACCGCAGTCCAGCACATAGCGGGTATAGGCGACAGTGGCCTGGTGCTCGGGCGCGGCCTCGATATCCGCTTGGGTCAACCCCCAGCGTGCACACAGGCGCAAGTGCAGCTCGGTTTCATCCAGAATCGCCGCCAGCGTGGTCTGAGCGGCACGGATATCAGCCGTGCGACGGCTCTTGTAGGCTGCCAGCGCCCAGGCACGGGCGAACTGGACAAGGAACAGGTAATCCTGCACCAGGTAAGTCCGGAAGGCGTCCTCACTCAGCGTGCCCTCACCCATCTGGCGCACGAAGTCATGGTCGACGTAACTGTTCCACTGTTGCGTGGCAGCGGTCTTCAGGCGCTCGAAGATATCCATGCTCAATTGCCCTCCGGGTAGACGGCGTCGAAGAAGGCCAGCTCCAGCGCGACGGTGCGCTGGTAGAAGTCACTGGCCAGTGCAGCTTGCTGCGGGCCAACGCGGTCCAGTTCGGCTTGAAGGAAGGCGACGAAAGCCTGGAAGGCCGGGTTGTCGTGCAGGGTGATCCACTCGGCATGGACGAAATTGTCCGGCATGGGTTTGGGCGCCTTCAGCGCCCAGTCCAGGTACAGGCCTTCGGCAACATTGAGTACTGCCAGCGCCGCCGCGTAGGAGCGGGTGGCTGCTGCTTCGCGCATGATCGCCTTGAAACCTGCGGTTGGCGCAGTATCAGCCGGCTCACTGCGTTGCAGAGGGCTTACATCCAACGCCTCGAAGGCGCGGAGGAAATAGGTGTTCTCGTCACTGCTGATCATGCCGGCAAAACGCCCAAAGCGCAGGCGCGCCTCGAAGGTGTCGGCCGTAGCAATCGCTGCACCCAGCAAAGTCAGGAAGCTGTCGAGGAAGCGGTGGTCCTGCACCAGGTAGTTGACCATGATCGGGTCCGGCAGGCTGCCGTCGCACAATTGGGTCACGAAGCGGTGGCCAACGGCCGCCGACCAGGTCGGTTCGCTTTGGCGGCGCAGGGACTGGCTGAAACGTTCGGTCATGTTGCTGTCCTTGATGAGGGTGACAGCGAGACCTTGGCAGTTGGCATGAACGGGCCTCGCAGTGAGGCCGGCAAAAAGGCAGGTAACAAGTCCCATCCCTTCGCCGGCATGATCCGGATCAGGTTCGAAGGGTCACCGCGCTGCAGCCCACAGCGGTTTCTCAGCCCGTTGCCGGGCTCCCCTTGGTGGCGCTCAGGTATACCCCAGGGCGCGGGTGCTGTCACTACCCACTGCACCCAATCTGTGGGTAATGGGGGCCCGCATGTGGGGAATCAGCCCCATTTTTGACGCCCCGTTATTTAGCGCGCATCAGGCGCCACAAGGATTTGTTTAACAAAGCATTACTGAAATATCTGTTGGCACAGCCGTTGCTCAAGGCCTTTTACCGGGCAAAACGCCATTGATGGCTTAGCGCCATAACGCCGCGAGCGAGGCATAAGGCAATGAAAACACCTGCCGTGATCCACCCAACCAGGCACGTATTCCAGCTGTCCTCCGTCACTGCGCTGATGCTCAGCCTCGGGCTGATCACGGTCGTGGCCGCCCCCCTCGACGACAACAGCCCGCCGCCGCCCACCGACCCGTCGGCCTATACCGACCAGCCTGCCGACCCAACGCCGGCGCTGCTCAACCTCAATACATTGCCGGAAGCCAACCAGGGCTCGCTGGAGCTGACCAATGGCGTGTACGGTGACCGCAACACGGTGCGCACCGACAACGTGCTGCCGCCGGCCCTGCAAACCTCGGACCGATACCCCACCAATGGCAAGCCCAGCCCGCTGTTCGGTGCGCAGCCTTTTACCCAGCAACTGCTGCTGTTCGAAGAGTTCGGCACAGAAAAGCTAGACCCTACCCTGCCACCGCCCAGCCTGACCTTCCCGGTCCCCACCTTGGGTGCGGCCCCGGCGCAGGACCCCAACGTCGTGGCCCGCAGCGGCCCGAGCGGCAACGCCCTGGAAGCATTCCTCAAGCAACCGGGCCTGTACCCGTTCCCCACCCAGTATTCCAACGTACTGGACCGCAACCCGTGGAAGGCGCAGATCGAGATGTTCCTCAACCGCCAACCTGTCGGTTCCCCGGCTGAAGGCCGCCCACCAGGAAAGGGCTGGTCTCATCAGCGCTGGAACGAGTTTTACCCACAGACCGCGTTCAAGACCGCGCAGGCCGGCGCGCGCATCAACCAGGGCCTGCGCGACCGTAAACAATTGCACAACTATGCGGTCGGTGAATTCGCCCCGGGCGGGCTGTACTACCAGACCTCCGACATCCCAACCACACTGGGCACCACCAAGGGCATCGACACCCGCTTCCACCCGAACATGCCCCTGCAGAACCACAAGTCACTGTGGACCTTCGACGGCACCTTCCCGACGAAGTTGCTGATGGTGCGTTATGGCCAGCCCGTGTTGATGCGGCACTACAACGCCCTGCCAATCGACCCTTCGGCCAATGGCGGCTTTGGCCTGCATACCATCTCGACCCACGAGCACAACGGCCATTCCCCGGCTGAGAGCGATGGCTTTGCCAACGCCTACTTCTTCCCTGGGCAGTACTATGACTACCGTTGGCCGGTACAGCTGGCAGGCTATGACACCATCAACACCCGCGCCCAGGACCCCCGGGCCGCGTTCCCCTGCGCCCCGGGTGAAACCCTGTTCGTCAACGACGGTTCGCCAGGCCTGAAAACCTGCCAGAACGGCAGCATCAAGATCCGCGGTGACTGGCGTGAAACCATGAGTACCCACTGGTTCCACGACCACATGATGGATTTCACGGCGCAGAACGTCTACAAGGGCAACGCCGTGATGATGAACTACTACAGCGCCCTGGACCGCGGCAACGAAGCCCTTCAGGATGGCGTCAACCTGCGCTTCCCCAGCGGTTCGGGTATGCCGTGGGGTAACCGCGACTATGACGTCAACCTGGTGATGGCCGACAAGGCCTGGGATGCCAACGGCCAACTGTGGTTCAACCCGTTCAACACCGATGGCTTCCTTGGCGACCAGATGCTGGTCAACTGGCAGTACCAGCCCAAGCTCAAGGTGCGTGCGCGTAGTTACCGCTTCCGCCTGCTCAACGGCTCGGTATCGCGCTACTTCAAATTTGCAGTCGTGCGTGAAATTGCCGGGACCAGCGGGGAATTCAAGGGGCCATCCGGCTCCAACGTGTCGTATGCGCGGGTGCCGTTCCACATGATTGCCAACGACGGCAACATCATGGAGCACGCCGTGCCATTCGACGGCACCATGGACCTCAACGGTGACGGCAACCTGCAGGACAACAACGGCATCCTGCCGCTGCAAGGCATCGCCGAGCGCTACGACATCATCATCAACTTCGCCAAGAACGGCATCAAGGTGGGCGACAAGCTGTACTTCGTCAACATTGAGGAACACCGCACCGGCAAGGGCCCGGAAGGTGCCATCTCGCTGGCCGACGTGCTGTCGGAAAAGTACAAGGCAGTGATCAAGCAGACCAGCAAAGGCCCGCAATGGGATAATGGCGACCCGCTGGTGGGCAAGTTCCTGCAATTGATCGTGCAGCCCTACAGCGGCCAGGATGTGAGCATGGACCCGGTCGCCTACGAGCCGGCCAAGCCGGGCAAGGCCGCGGGCCTGAAAATGCTGCCGCTGCCCATTGACCGCAACTCGGCCGCCGACCAAGCCAAGATCAAGGATGCCCGCCACCGCGAGTTCATCTTCGGCCGCTCCGACGGCACCGACACCACGCCTTGGACGATCAAGACCGATGGCGGCTTTGGCTACAGCATGGACCCGCGGCGCATCAGTGCGGCGCCGCAACTGGCCAACCAGTCCACCGATGCCGGCTTCAGCGGCGACGGCACCCTGGAAGTATGGAAGATCGTGAACGGTGGCAACGGCTGGAGCCACCCGGTGCATGTGCACTTCGAGGAAGGCGTGATCCTTAGCCGTGACGGCAAGGCGCCGCCAGAGTGGGAAAAATGGGCACGGAAGGACGTGTACCGCATCGGGCCGGATGCCGACTCGTCGGAAGAAGTTGAAATGGCCATCCGCTTCCGCGAGTTCGCCGGTACCTACATGGAGCACTGCCACAACACCCAGCATGAGGACACTTCGATGCTGCTGCGCTGGGACATTGAGCACCCAGGGCAGTTCCAGGTGATGCCGACCCCGCTGCCAGGTTGGGATGGCGTGCAGTACATGGCCTCGGTGGGTTTGCCAACCTTCCGCACCAAAGCCAAGGACGACAACGATGACGCGGCCAACAAGCCTCCGGTGGCGGCCAACGACAGTGCGGCAACCACCGCTGGCAAACCGGTCACCTTGAACGTGCTGGCCAACGACACCGACCCGGAAGGCAACCTGCCGTTGACGGTCGTCGGCTTGACCCAGCCGGACTCTGGCCAGGGTAGCGCCAGCAGCAACGGCACTACGGTGACCTACACCCCACCGGCCACGGTCGCCACGCCGTTCACCGCCAGCTTCAACTACACGGCGCGCGATGCCAAAGGTGCCGAGTCGGTGAACCCGGCCACGGTCAGCATCGCGGTGAGCCAGGCGGCAGCGGTCGACCAGATCCAGGTCACCAGTGCCACGGTACAGGTGCGCAGCGGCAACCGCTTCACCTGGGACATACAGGGGACGACCACGGTGGCCACGGGTAACAGCATCAGTGCGACCGTCGCAACCACCGGTGGCCCGGTAAGCCTGGGTAATGCCACGCTGACCCCTACTACCACCGGAGCCCGCTGGCGGGTGACTGTAACCACCACCGGCTTCGGCCCGGCCACACCGGCGACGGTCACCGTGAAATCGACGCTGGGGCAAACGGTGACAGCGCCAGTCAAATACCAGTGAGCGTAAAGAGGGGGTCGCCTGGCGGCCCCCTCTGCCAATCAACGAGGACTGCATCATGCCCGGCTCATGGCGTTTCCTTCTGGTGCTTGCTCTGTTTGCCGCCAGCATCCCGCTCTGGCCACTCCAGCGGCAACAACCGGTGGCTGAAGAAGCTGAAACACCCTGGGGTGCCGAGTACTTCCCGAACATCCCCCTGCTCACCCAGGACGGCAACAAAGTGCATTTCTTCGACGACCTGATCAAGGACAAGGTGGTCGCCATCAATTTCATCTTCACCGGCTGCACGGACTCCTGCCCAGTGGAAACCGCGCGCCTGCGCCAGGTGCAGAAAATACTTGGCGACCGGATCGGCAAGGACATATTCCTCTACTCCATCAGCATCGACCCCTACAACGACACGCCTGCCACACTGAAGCGTTACGCTGAAAAATTCGGCATCGGCCCAGGCTGGACGCTGCTCACCGGCGAACCTGACGACATCGAACGTTTACGCCGTAGCCTGGGGCTGTGGATCGACGGTCTGGAAAACGGCCGCTCCAAAGATCACAACCTGAGCCTGATCATCGGCAACCAGGCCACCGGCCGCTGGATGAAGGCATCGCCCTTCGAAAGCCCCTATATCCTGGCCGACCGCCTGGGCAACAGCCTGCACAACTGGAAGCAGGCCAGCGCCATGAACAATGACTACGCCCAGGCCCCCGAAGTCCGCCCGCCAAGCAGTGGCGAGCAGATCTTCCGCACCCGCTGCTCATCCTGCCACACCCTGGGCAACATGGAGCCGGGGCAACCCGCCATCGGCCCTGACCTGCTGGGTGTCACCCGCCAGCGTGATGCCAACTGGCTGACCCGTTGGTTGAAGGAACCCGACCGCATGCTGGCAGAAAAAGACCCCTTGGCCATGCTGCTGTACGAGCAATACAACCGCCTGGCCATGCCCAACATGCGCCTGGGCGATGCCGAGGTCAGCGCATTGATGAGCTACATAGAGGAGGAAACCGCGCGCGTGCAAGCCCCCTTGGCGGATACGGGAAATCCTTAAAGGCAATTTGATATCAGTCATCAGCCTGTCATCTGCTTGTCGTATTTTTCGACCATCGCCCAGGGTCGGGAACCAACAGAAGTGATTCGCCGTTCGCTTTCATCCGCCAGCCTACTGCGGCTGCTGATCCTGATGCTGTGTGCAGCCACCCTGGCCTTTCTCTGGGGGCTGCACATTACCCAGAAAAGCGCCGCCCGCCAGGATGCGCTGTCGGCCAAGGCCACCGAGCACCTGAACCTGGCCAGCATCGTCGGTGAAAGCCTGCGCCAACTGGTCGACCGCGCCCAGGCCGTGGGACGCGTTACCCAGGACGACATGAAGGTATTGCGCCAGGGCAACTTCAGCCTGGCGCGGATACTGGCCGAAGACCCAGTGTTCAAGCGCATGAGCCTGTACGACCGGCAAGGCCGGTTGCTGTCGGCCAGCCATTCGGACGAGGCCAAGGTACTGCCCGAAGACTGGCTACACCAGTTGCAAAAGCACGTTGCCCACTACGGTTTCAAGCCCTTTCTGCCCCGTGTGCTACCGCCCGACCAGCCGGCCACCCTGCCCAACTGGCGCCTGCCCTTTCTGCTGCCATTGACCGACCTGCCCGGCCGCGATATCGACAATATCCTCGTGGTGCAGTTGGACATCGGTTACCTGGCGGTGCTGTTCCAGCATATCGACCTGGGCAGCAGCGGACTGGTACGCCTGCTGCAGGATGATGGCCTGGAGCGACTGCGCATAGACACCAGCGGTGTGGTGGTGGCCGGCGATGCATTGCTCCCCGGGCTGCCGGATACCGGCAACGATGCCGGCATACTGACCCAGTACGCAGCCGGTGATGCTTACCAGAGCCTGTACCGCCATGTTCCAGAGCGTGGGTTCAGCGTGGTGGTCAGCCAGCGCCAGGATGAAATCCTCGCGCCCTCGACGCTGGCCTATTCCCGGCAGTTCTGGCTGAACCTGAGCATGACGCTGATGATTCTCGCCAGCCTGGTGTGGACGTTGCGCCTGCTGCGCAAGCGCCAGGAAGCGTTCAGCGCACTGGAGCAGGCCCAGCAGGTAAATCAGCAGCTTATCGGCCGCCTTGAAGACGAGCACCGACGCAGCAGCCATGCCGCCGCCACCGACCACCTCAGTGGGCTGCACAACCGTCGCCAGTTTGTCGAGGTTGCAAGCCAGGCGCTCACCCGCCAGCGGGGCAAGCGCCGGTTGATGGCCATCCTGTTCATCGACATGGACCGCTTCAAGTCAATCAACGACTCGCTCGGGCACAAGATCGGCGACTTGCTGCTGCAGGCCGTGGCTGGGCGCATCCAGCGTTTGCTGGAGCCCGGTGACGAAGCCTCGCGCTTTGGCGGCGACGAGTTCGTCGTGCTGCTGGCCGGCGAGCGCAGCGAAGAACAAATAAACGCCTGGGTGCGGGAGCTGGTGCAGCGGCTGTCCGCCACCTATGCCCTGGACGGCCAGGAGGTCAACACCAGCCCCAGCGTGGGTGTGAGCATCTGCCCACGTGACGGCCAGGACATCGACAGCCTGATACGCAGTGCCGATGCCGCGATGTATTCGGCCAAACAGGCCGGGCGGGCGCAGTACCGCTTTTTCGACCCCTCGCTCAACCTGGCCGACATCCAGGCGTTCACCCTTGAACAGGCTTTTGGCGGCGCGCTGGCCGAGCGCCAGTTCGTGCTGCATTACCAACCGCAGATCCGCCTGGACACCCAGCAGGTGCTGGGCTACGAGGCGCTGGTGCGCTGGGACCACCCCGAATTCGGCCTGCTGTACCCGGACCGCTTCATCGACCTGGCCGAGCGCAGCGGCTTCATTGTCGACCTGGGTTGGGAGGTGCTACGCCTGGCCTGTGAGGCCTTGTCGGGCTGGGATAGCCAAGGCCGGGAAACGCGCTTGGCGGTCAATGTCTCCGCCCTGCAACTACGCCAGGGCGACTTCGCTACCCGCCTGCTGGGTGAACTGCAACGGTATGCAATAGCCCCGCAGCGGCTTGAGCTGGAAATTACCGAAACCACCATCCTCGACCCCGAAGGTACGGCGGTCGAGCACCTGCACACCCTGCGCCGCGCTGGCCTGGGTATCAGCCTGGATGACTTCGGCCGTGGCTACGCGGGCTTTGCGCACCTGCATTCGCTGCCACTGAGCAAGCTGAAGATCGACCGCTCGCTGATCGCGCCGCTGTCCAACAGCCACGACGACAGCCCGATCGTGTCGTCCACCATCATCCTGGCCAAACGCCTGGGCCTGGAAGTGGTCGCCGAAGGGGTGGAAACACGCGAGCAGGTGGTGTGCCTGAAGCTCGCCGGCTGCGATATCGCCCAGGGCTACCACTTCAGCCGGCCGCTGTCGCCCGCACAGCTAAGCGCTTACCCGCCCTTCAACGGCATCGAGGAAAAGTCATGCGTGTATTGAAAACACTGGCATGGCTGCTGCTGGCCAACACGTCGGCCACTGCCGCTCTGGCCGATTGCACACCCCACAGCTTGCGCCTGGCTGTCATACCGATCAAAAGCCCCGAAGACATGGCGCGTGAGCACCAACCTTTGCTGCAACGGCTGAGCCAGGCCGCTGGCGTACCCGTAGAGCTGGTGATTGCCGCATCGTACGAAAGCGTGGTGGATGCGATTGTTTCCGGTGGCGCGGACATCGCTCGCCTTGGCCCGGCCTCGTACGTGCTGGCCCACCGTCGCGCCCCCCGGGTCGAGCCGTTTGCCACCTTCACCTTGAGTGCCGGCCCCTATACCCCGGCTGGCAGCCATTACCAGGCACTGCTGCTGACACGGGGTGACAGCCCTGACAGTATCGAGGCGCTGCGCGGCCGGCGCGTAGCCCTGAGCGATCCGGCAAGCACTTCGGGTAGCCTGGTACCCAATGTCGAATTTGCCGCCAGGGTGGGCATGCCGTTGTCGCAGTTCTTTGGTGCGCTGGTGTATGCCGGGAATCACGACAAGGCACTGGAAGCGCTACTGGAGGGTCGGGTCGATGCTGCATTCGTCGCCAGCGAGCGCACCGATGCCTATCTGGCCCGGCATGCCATCGGGCCGACCCGGCTAAAGGCGCAGTGGCGATCGCAGCCAATCTACTATGACCCGTATGTGTTCAGTGCCAGCCTGTGCCCGGCGCTGAAAAACCGTATTCGCAAAGCCATGCTCGATGAGCCGCAGGCCCTTGCGGCGTTTGTCACTTCGCAGGATGCCAGTGGGCTGGTACCGGTAAGTGCGGCCGAATATGCGCCGTTGAAAAAAATGATGGATGATTCATTACCGGTACGCTAACCCGTAGGAGCGGCCGTGCAGGCATGCATTACCGGTCATTTCGGTTTATCGTGTGCACATCACCCGCCGGCACCCGCACCATGACCGATATCGAGCGCTACCTTCGCGCCGCCACCCGTGACAACACCCGGCGCAGTTACCAGGCCGCCATCGAGCACTTCGAAACCCATTGGGGCGGGTTTCTCCCGGCCACCGCCGAGAGTATTGCCCGCTACCTGGCCGACCACGCAGACCAACACGCCGTCAGCACCTTGCGCCAGCGCCTCGCTGCGCTCAGCCAATGGCACGTTGCCCAAGGCTTCCCTGACCCGACCAAGGCGCCGCTGGTGCGCCAGGTGCTACGGGGTATCCGCACCCTGCACCCGACGCCGCCCAAGCAGGCTGCTCCGCTGTTGTTGCAACACGTGCAAACCGCCGTGGCGTGTTTTGAAGAGGAAGCCCGCCAGGCCCGTGAACATCATGACCTGGCCGCGCTGCGCCGGGCTCGGCGCGACTGTGCGTTGTTATTGCTGGGGTTCTGGCGTGGTTTTCGCGGTGATGAACTGGCGCGCCTGCGCATCGAGCATATCCAGGCTGAAGCCGGTGTTGGCATTACCTTGTTCCTGCCGCGCAGCAAGGGCGACCGTGAAGCCCTGGGGGTGCAACACCGCACCCCTGCCCTCAAGGCCCTGTGCCCGGTCACTGCCTACCTGCAATGGCTCGAAGTTGCCGGTATTGCCCACGGGCCGGTGTTCCGCAAACTCGACCGCTGGGGCAACCTCGGTGACGCGGCACTGAACAGCAACAGCCTGGTCGGCCTGCTGCGGCGCATGCTGGAGCGCGCCAGTGTGCCGGCGGCCTTGTATACCGGTCATTCGCTGCGGCGCGGGTTCGCCACCTGGGCCACGGCCAACGGCTGGGAACTGAAGTCGCTGATGAGCTATGTGGGCTGGAAAGATGCCAAATCTGCCTTGCGCTACATCGACTCGGCTCAGCGTTTTGGCGAGCTGGCGGTGTTGCCCGCCAGCAAGGCCCCGCTGCTCATTCCTTGAAACAGTGCCGTGCGACACCGCCAAATTCCGGGCGTATGGCATACACGTCGCCGGCATCCGGGTAGTGGTGCAGGTCTTCAGCACTCATGCCGAAGCGCGCGGTGCTGATGTACAAGGTGTTCATCCCGGCCCCGCCAAAACAGCAACTGGTGGGGCTGGGTACCGGCATCAGCACCTGATCTGTCAGTTGGCCGTGGCGGTCAAAGCGCAACAGGCAGCTGCCGTTGTACTGGCATACCCACAGCCCGCCCTCGCGATCCAGTGCCAGGCCATCCGGGCGCCCGAGCTCGGCGGGGGTTTCGGCGAACAGCGTGACCGCACCAAGGCGGCCTTCGAGCAGGTACTCGGCACGGTAGATCGAGCGCGCTGCTGAATCCACGAAGTACACCGTGTGCCCATCCTGCGACCAGGCAATGCCGGTGGGTAGCGCCAGGTCGTCATGGATCACCTGGTCGCTCAACTGCCCGTCAAAGCGGAACAGCGCGCCGCTCTTGCCGCTTGGAGTCTCGTCCATCAACCCTGTGACGAAGCGGCCTTGAGGGTCGCAGGCGCCGTCATTGAACCGGTAGGTTGCCCGAGGGTGCACTGATGCCGAGTGCTGGCGTACCTTGCGAGCCTGCGTGTCGAATACGCCCACGCTGGCATCCTCGGTGAAAATCAGGTTGCCCTGGTTGGTCAACGCCAATGCGCCGATCCGCGCAGCGGACTCGTACAGGGTCTGCACTTCGCCGCCAGGCGTCAGGCAGTTGATGCGCCCGCCGGAGATATCGACAAAGTACAGCACACCACTGCGTTCATCCCAGACCAGGCTCTCACCCAGGTCGGCCCGCGTGCTGGCGACTTTGACGGGCACGTAGCTGCATGCCTTCAGGCAGCTCCAGCGTTCGGTCAGCGGCGCGGCATCAGGCAAGCCCAGGCCCTGTGCGGCACCAGCGGTGGCCGCAACGTTGGTGTGGAACGGGTCTGTAACGGGCATTTCAGGCTACCTTCAATTCTCCTTTTTACGATAACAACAAAAATTTCAATGACTTAATATTAAAAGCATGCAACTTTGATATCTCATGGATATCACCGGCGATTGCCGTGCTTAAGGAATGCTGGATGGTCGAGACACGTTTGCTCCGGCAATTCATTGCCGTGGCCGAAGAACTGCACTTTCACAAGGCCGCCGAACGCCTGCACATGGCGCAACCGCCGCTTAGCCAGGCCATCAACCGCCTTGAAGAGAAGCTCGGTTTCAGCTTGTTCCTGCGCAACAAGCGCGGGGTGCGGCTGACGGCGGCAGGCTCGGCCTTTCTCGATACGGCTTACCGCACGCTGGCCGAGCTGGAAAAGGGCATCGAGTACGCGCGCAGTGTGTCCGCAGGCGTCAGCGGCAAGCTGACCATCACGGCGATTTCCATCGCCTACTACGACTCGCTGCTCAACAGCCTGCGGCGCTTTCGCGAGACGTACCCCAACGTGCAGTTGAGCATTCGCGAAATGCCGTCGGCTACCCAGGCCAAGGCGTTACTGGCCGGTGAGGCGGATGTCGGGTTCATGCGCAGGTTACCGCTGCCGGCTGGCACGCTTGAGTCCCGACGGCTGCTTGATGAGCCGATTGTCATGGCCCTGCCTGCCGGGCATGTGAAAGGCAAGCAGGGGGAAGTCGACCTGCGCGACTTTGCCGATGAAGATTTCGTCTTCACGCCGCAAGCATTGGGTGGTGGCTACCATGCGCAATTGATCGCCCTGTGCGAGTCGGCCGGTTTCTACCCCAAAGTGGTCCAGGAAGCCGCGCAGATCCATACCTTGCTGGGCCTGGTGGCCTGCGGTTTTGGCGTGGCCCTGGTGCCGGCTTCGTTTGCCGGTTCCGCCCCGCACGAACGTGTGCAGTTCTGTGCGATCCGGCCGCTGGATGAACAACCGGTGCCTGGCATCGGCTTGTACATGAAATGGAGCGCCCAGAATGCTTCCCCGGCATTGGCCAATTTCATCGCCATGTTTGAAATGGCCCATGATTGACAGGGTTCGGCGATCAACCTGCCGGGATCTGCGCCGCACTGCGCCATAACCGACCAATGTCACACGCCCGAGCCTGCAGCAACTTGGCAGCGTCGGAGCACGCCTGTTCCAGGCTCATCGGCCCGCTGGCCAGTGCAAAGGCGGCGTCAACCCCATGAGCGTACAGTTGCTGGTAACCCTCACCCAAGGTCCCGGCCAGCACCACCACCGGTACCCCATGGCGTTTGGCAACCCGGGCCACGCCCATCGGCGTCTTGCCCCGCAGTGTCTGGGCATCGAAGCGCCCTTCGCCGGTCACCACAAGACCCGCGCCCTGCACCAAGGCATCAAGGCCAGCCAGTTCTGCCACCACTTCCACACCTGGGCGGAACTGCGCGCCCATGAATGCCCGGGCGGCGAAGCCCATTCCACCGGCAGCACCGCTACCCGGGTAGTCGCGCACATCCTCCCCCAGCAGTTGCGCACAATGGTCGGCAAACTGCCCCAGCGCCTGGTCCAGCGCCTGCACCTGCTGTGGGTTGGCCCCCTTCTGCGGGCCAAAGATTGCCGATGCGCCGTTAGCGCCGCACAGCGGGTTGTCGACGTCGGCTGCCACTTCGAACTGCACTTCGGCAAGCCGCGGGTCGAGGTTGCTGGCGTCGATGTGGGCCAGCCTGGCCAGGGCCAGGCCCCCTTCTTCCAGCGCTTGCCCGTCAGCGTCCAGCAGGCGCAGGCCCAGCGCCCGCAACATGCCGCTGCCAGCATCGTTGGTGGCACTGCCGCCAATGGCCAGCACTACCCGCTGCGCGCCGGCAGCCAGGGCAGCGGCAATCAGTTCGCCGGTTCCCCAGGTGCTGCTGCGGCAGGCGTCGCGCTGGCCGGCCGGCACCAGTTGCAGGCCACTGGCCTGGGCCATTTCGATGATTGCCGTGCGACTTTGCGGCAACCAGCCCCAGCCGGCCTCGACACCATGCCCCAGCGGCCCACGTACGGTCTGGCGGCGCAGTTCGCCGTGGCTGGCTGCCAGGATCGCCTCCATGGTGCCTTCGCCACCGTCGGCCATCGGGCACTCCACCAGCTCCGCGTCCGGCCATGCCTCGCCCAGGCCCGCAGCGATGGCGCGTGCGACCCCCGCAGCGTCGAGGCTGTCCTTGAACGAGTCGGGGGCGATGACGATCTTCATGGGGATTCTCCTGTCCTGATGAGCAGCATGCTGACAGTTGTTTGCCAAGGGAGCCTCGGTCAAATGCACAAAACCCTGGGTGGGTTGTTTGGGCGGATGCCTTCGAGGGCCGATGCAATCATCTGTAGGAGCGGCCTTGTGTCGCGATCGGGCCGCAAAGCGGCCCCCGCAGTATTTGCCTTGATGCCGGAAATTGGGGCCGCTCTGCGGCCCGATCGCGACACAAGGCCGCTCCTACAATTACCGCCACAGGCTTCAATCTGCTGGAAGTAGCTGCAACCCCAGGTACAAGCTAAGCATGCCTTCCATACGCAGCGGGTCGACCTCGCCCAGTTCGGCGATCCGCTCCAGCCGGTAGCGCAGGCTGTTACGGTGGATGCCCAAGGCATCGGCACACGCCTGGCTCTGGCCGTCATGGGCACACCACGCACGCAGGGTGGTGAGTAACTGGCCGCTGTTGTCCTTGGCGCGAATGCGCTGCAAGGGCTCCAGCAACTCATCAAGTGCATCATCGTTGCGATGACGCCACAACAGCGCCGGCAGCCGGTAGCGCTGCAGGCTGAGCAAACGTTCGCCAGGCAACACCTCGCGCCCATAGGCCAGCAAGTCACGAACACGGCGGTAGCCACGGCGCAACTGTTCAAGGCTTTGTGCAGCACTGCCCAGGGCCAGCCGCTCCACGTCCCAGCCGTGACGATGCAGGCGTTCCAGCAGGCGTGGCTCGTCCAGCGCCACACTGGCCGGGCGGCACCACAGCAACGACTGGCGGGCCGGGCTGACACACCAGCTGTCCGGGTAGCGGCTCATCAACCACGCCGACAGTGCCTCGGCCGCTGGCCCCGAAGCCAGCTCGAACAAGCACGGTATTCGCGGCAGCTGCGGCTTGAGGCCCAGTTGCCGGGCTTCATCAAGCAGGCGCGGGGAATCGCCGCTGCCACCCAGCAACAGGGCCAGCAGGTCATCACAACGCTGCCGTCGCCATTGCTGGTCAGCCTGCAAATGGCGCTGGGCCAGCAGCATCTCGGCGGTCATGCGTACCAGTTCGCCGTACGTACGCACCTGCTGCGGGTCTCCGGTCAGGCCAAGCACGCCCATCAGCCGGCCATCGAGCATCAGGGGCAGGTTCACCCCGGGCTGCACGCCCTTCAGGCATTTGGCCGCGTCCACGTCCAGCTCGACAATGCGCCCGTTGGCCAGTACCAGTTGCGCGCCCTCGTGGCGGGTGTTGATGCGTTCCGGCTCACCGCTGCCCAGGATCAACCCCTGGCTGTCCATGACGTTGACGTTGCACGGCAAAATGGCCATTGCCCGGTCAACGATATCCTGTGCCAGGTCATGGTCGAGTTCGAACATTGCAGGGTCCTTAGGGTGTTAGGCTATTGGGCCCGAGCACAGCAGCCCGGCCCAGGCACTGTGCAAAAGCACAAAGACAGGCACGCCGCAGTCCCCGAGACTCGTCAGGGCGAGCGCCGGCACAGGCGACGCGGAGACAACCATAACAAAAGAGAACCCGATCATGGCACACAGCCCCGCCCTTGACCAAGGCACGGACACCACCCGCAACGCGCTCTACCGGCGCATTACACTGCGGCTGATTCCGTTCATTTTCATCTGCTACCTGTTCAACTACCTGGACCGCGTCAACGTCGGCTTTGCCAAGCTGCAGATGCTCGACGCCCTCAAATTCAGCGAAACGGTGTACGGCCTGGGTGCCGGCATCTTCTTCATTGGCTACGTACTTTGCGGCCTGCCGAGCAACCTGGCGCTCAACCGCTTTGGCCCGCGTCGCTGGATCGCGCTGATGATGATCGCCTGGGGCAGTTTGTCCACCTGCCTGCTGTTCGTCACCACTCCTACCGAGTTCTACACCCTGCGCCTGCTGACCGGCGCCGCCGAAGCCGGCTTTTTCCCGGGTGTGGTGCTGTACCTTTCGCGCTGGTTCCCGGCCGCCCGTCGCGGGCGCATCATGGCCCTGTTCATGTCGGCGATCCCGGTGTCAGGCCTGCTTGGCGGGCCGTTCTCCGGCTGGATCCTCCAGCACTTCGCTGCCGGGCAGCATGGCCTGGCCGGCTGGCAATGGATGTTCCTGATCCAGGGCCTGCCCACGGTGGCCCTGGGCGTACTGGCGGTGTTCCTGCTGAGCGATGGCTACCAGAAAGCTGCATGGCTGAGCCCGGCGGAACGCCAGGTGATCGCTAGCGACCTTGAAGCCGACGCTGCAAGCAAGCCGAACACCACCGGCGACGGGCTGCTCGCGGTACTGACCAACCCGCTGATCTGGACGTTCGGCTTCGTCTACTTCTGCATCCAGAGCGGCGTGTATGCGATCAACTTCTGGCTGCCGTCGATCATCAAGAACATGGGCTTCGACAACCCGCTGCTGATCGGCTGGCTCAGCGCCATTCCGTACCTGCTGGCCGGTGTGTTCATGATCATCTGCGGCCGCTCGGCCGACCTGCGCAACGAGCGCCGCTGGCACCTTGTAGTGCCGATGCTGATGGGCGCCATCGGCCTGCTGATCGCGGTCAACTTTGCCGGCAACCCTGCCATTGCCATTCTCGGCCTGTCGATTGCAACCATGGGCGCCCTCACCGGCCTGCCGATGTTCTGGCCGATGCCCACCGCACTGCTCAGTGCCGGTGCGGCTGTCGCAGGCCTTGCGATCATCAACTCGGTTGGCCAGATGGCCGGCTTCCTCAGCCCGTACCTGGTCGGGTTCATCAAGGACCAGACCGGTTCGACCGATGCTGCGTTGTACTCGCTGGCGGTGTTGATTGTGTTGGGTAGCCTGGTGGCCTTGCGTGTGACGCGGGCTGCGGCGCTGGGTACTGCACGGGCCAGTTGAGCCCATTTACGGGGCGCCTTTCAATGCGCCCCGGTTGTGTGTAAAACGGGTAGATCAGCCGACTGCAAAAGGACACGCGCATGATCTACCGCCCCCTCGGCCACAGTGGCCTGCAGGTTTCCGCCCTTACCCTGGGCAGCATGATGTTTGGCGAGCAGACCAGCACCGAAGACGCCTTGCGCATCATCGACAAAGCCTGGGACCAAGGCATCAACTTCATCGACACTGCCGACGTGTACAACGCTGGCCGCTCGGAAGAAATCGTCGGTGAAGCGGTGGCCCGCCATCGTCAGGACTGGGTCGTTGCCAGCAAGGTCGGCTTTGGCCCGGCCGATGGGCTGCCCAACCGCAGCGGGTTGTCGCGCAAGCATATCTTCAATGCCCTGGAAGCCACGCTGACACGCATGGGCATGGACTATCTGGACATCTACTACCTTCACCGCGAAGACCACAAGGTGCCGCTGGAGGAGACCGTGCAGGCCATTGGCGACCTGCTGCGCCAAGGTAAGATCCGTTACTGGGGCGTGTCCAACTTCCGCGGCTGGCGCATTGCCCAGGTGTGCCACATTGCCGAGCGCCTGGGCGTGCCCAGGCCGGTGGTAAGCCAGCCGTTGTACAACATCGTCAACCGCCAGGCCGAGCCGGAGCAGCTCACTGCTGCCGCCGCACACGGGCTTGGCGTGGTGCCCTTCAGCCCACTGGCCCGTGGCGTGCTCAGTGGCAAGTATGCGCCGGGGGCCCTGCCCGATGCCGCCAGCCGTGCAGGGCGCCAGGACAAGCGCATCATGGAGGTGGAGTGGCGCCAGGAGTCGTTGGCCATCGCCCGGCAGATCCAGGCCTATGTGGAGGCCAAGGGTGTGGGCATCGTCGAATTTGCCATTGCCTGGGTGCTGAACAACCATCTGGTCACTTCGGCGATCGTTGGGCCGCGGACCGAGGAGCAGTGGGACACCTATGGTGGCGCATTGGCAGTGAAGATCACCGCGGAAGATGAGGCTTTCATCGACTCCTTGGTTACGCCGGGACATGCGTCAACACCAGGGTTCAATGATGTGGCGCACTATGTGAGCGGGCGAGCGGCCCGCAGCTAAGCGTTTCCTGATCCGGCCCTTTCGCGGGCGTGCCCGCGAAAGGGCCGGCACAGGAAACCACCATTGGGGAGCCCGGCGCCGGGCTCCCGGTCCCCCCTTTCCCCAATCATGTCGGTATCGTGCGCACCATTGGTTTTCCACCTCTGGAGCTGCAATGAAACTCTTCCAACCCCTGCAAGTCGGTCCGCTCACCCTGCCCAACCGCGTGTTCATGGCCCCCCTCACCCGTCTGCGCAGCCTGGAGCCGGGCGACGTGCCGACGACGATGATGGCCGAGTACTACCGCCAACGTGCCAGCGCTGGCCTGATCATCACCGAAGCCACGCAGATCTCCTTCCAGGCCAAGGGCTACTCCGGCTCGCCCGGCATTCACAGCCCCGAGCAGATCGCCGCCTGGAAGCACATCAACGAAGGCATCCACGCCGAAGGTGGCCACAGTGCCGTGCAGGTGTGGCACACCGGTCGCGTTTCTCACACCACCTTGCAACCTGGTGGAGACGCACCCGTTGCGCCCTCGGCGCTGCCAGCGGGTGCCCGTACTACCCTGCGTGACGAGGGCGGCAACCTGGTACGTGTAGAAACCTCCACACCACGTGCACTGAGCGAAGCGGAAATCGCCGGTATCGTTGCCGATTTCGGCCAGGCAGCTGTCAACGCCCGTGAAGCCGGTTTCGACTTCATCGAGCTGCACGCCGCCCACGGCTACTTGCTGCACCAGTTCCTGACCCCGAGCGCCAACGTGCGTGAAGACCGCTACGGCGGCAGCATCGAGAACCGGGCGCGCATCGTGCTTGAAGCCGTGGACGCAGCGATTGCCAACTGGAGTGCCGAACGCGTGGGTATCCGTGTATTCCCGTTAGGCGGCTTCAACGGCGTGGATAATGGCGAGGACCAGGAAGCTGCCGGCTTGTACCTGATCCGCGAACTGGCCAAGCGCAACCTGGCCTACCTGCACCTGTCCGAGCCGGACTGGGCCGGTGGCAAGCCGCTGCGTGATGAGTTCCGCGAAGCCATCCGCGCCGCGTATCCGGGTGTGATCATCGCGGCCGGTGCTTACACCGCCGAGAAGGGCGAAGACCTGATCGGGCGTGGGCTGATCGACGCCGTGGCGTTCGGGCGCAGCTTCATTGCCAACCCGGACCTGGTGGAGCGGCTGCGGTTGCAGGCGCCGTTGAACGAGCACCGGGCGCAGTTCGATTATGCCAATGGGCCTGAGGGGTATACGGATTACCCGTTCCTCAAGCGCGCTTGATGCAAAAACGGGAGCTCTGAGGGCTCCCGTTTTTTTATGCCTGTACCACCCGTTCGCCACAGCGGCAGTGCTTACCGCCAGGCATGCGCAATACGTGTGGGAGCGGCTTCAGCCGCGAAGAGGCCAGTAGCGTTAACCCAGTTCAGCCAAGGCCTGCGCCGCATAGGCATGCGACCGCTGCCGCGCCAGCGGGTCATGGATGCGGCAGTCGATCATCAGCTCATCCGCCCCTGTTTGCTCGATCAACGAGCGCAGGCCTTCCCTGACCCGGTGCGGCCCACCCGCAACCGTGCAGGCCATTACCTGTTCAAGCACTGCCCGCTCATGCGATGGGAGGCTGTCCACATAACCTTCCTGCGGCTTTGGCAACAAGCCGAAACGCCCGACATGCAGGTCCAGCATCCACTTGCGATGGGAACTGGCCAGGTAATCCGCCTCGGCATCGCTGGCGGCGGCGAACAGGTTCATGCCCACCATCACGTAAGGCTTGGCCAGTTGCGCCGAAGGCTGGAAATTGGCCCGGTAATGGGCAATGGCCTGCAGCAGGTAACGCGGGGCAAAGTGCGAGGCAAAGGCATAGGGCAGCCCCAGCTTCGCCGCCAGGTCGGCGCCGAACAGGCTGGAACCGAGTATCCACACCGGTACATCGTGCGCGCCCGGCACACCCCGCACTCGACGGTTGCCGTTGTCGGCCAGGTAATCGCGCAGTTCAGCAATGTCCTGGCTGAAGTCGCGCTCCGGGGCAGCCCCTCGCAAGGCACGCACGGTCGGGCCGGAGGTACCGGGTGCACGGCCCAGGCCCAGGTCGATGCGGCCCGGGTGCAGGGTATCGAGGGTACCGAACTGTTCGGCCACCACCAGCGGCGCATGGTTGGGCAGCATGATGCCGCCGGCACCCACGCGGATATGCCGGGTGGCGTTGGCGATTTCGTTGATGACCAGCGCGGTAGCCGCCGAGCCGATGCCCGGCATGTCGTGATGCTCGGCAATCCAGTAGCGGCTGTAGTGCTGTTGCTCGACGTGGCGCGCGAGTTGGCGAGATTCTTCGATCGCGTCGGCGAAGGTCTTGCCTTCACCGATCATGACCAGATCCAGTACGGACAGTGCAGTCATGGGGTCTCCAGAGGGATTATCAGTGGCTGCCAGTTTCCCTGCTGCGCCGCCAGTGATAAACCCGGTTTCAGGCCCGGCATAGGGGCCTGACAGTCCCCAATCAGGATTCCCAGGGCACGCCCGATTCCCAACTGTCCACCAGCAGGTCGATGAACCCACGCACCCGTGGGGACAGGTGGCGTTTGCTCGGGTATACGATGCGGATCGGGTCTGCCGGTGGCCGGTAGGCTTGCAGCACTTCCACCAGGGTGCCGGCGCGCAGGTCGTCACCGGTGATGTAGGTGGGCAGGTGAATCAGCCCGAAACCGGCCCGGGCACCGTCAAGCATGGCCTCGGAACTGTCGATGTTCAGCCGCCCGGGGTCTTCGCACAGGTGCAGGCCGGCTTCGCTGTGAAAGCGCCAGGGCATGGCCTTCTCGCCGGCGAGGAAGGCGATTTTGTCGTGGCCGTAGAGGTCACCTGGTACCTGCGGCACGCCACGCGCTGCGAGGTACGCGGGTGAAGCACAGGTGACGAACTGCTGCCAGGCCACGGTGCGGGTCAGCAGCTGTGAATCCTCTTTGGGTGCACCGATGCGCACGGCAACGTCGACGCCCTCCTCGACCAGGTCGACGAAGCGGTCGGTGAAGCGGATGTCTGCGCGCAGGTCCGGCCACTGCTTGAGGTAGCAGTCCAGGATCGGCAGTACATGGCGCTGGCCGAATGAAAGCGGCGCGGTCAGGCGCAGGGTGCCGGTGGGTTTGCCCCGGCGCTGGGCCATGGTGCTTTCCACCTCGTCCAGGTCATCCAGAATCTGCCGCCAGCGCTCGTAAGCTACCAAACCTTCGTCGGTCAGGCTCAGCTTGCGCGTGGTGCGGTTAAGCAGGCGTACGGCCATGCGCGCTTCCAGGCGGGCGATGCTTTTGCCCACCGCCGAACGCGTCAGGCCCAGGCTGGCGGCGGCAGCAGTGAAACTGCCGGCCTTGACGGCACTGACGAAGGCGGCGATGTCGCCGAAGCGGTTGGGTTCCATGGCTCGGTTCCTGGGTGCAAGGTGACCGCTGTAGATGGGTATGAAATTGGCGATTGCAAGCGGGGCTGCTGTGCAGCCCCATACCAGCCCTGTTGCCTGTTTCAGTGCTGGCGGGCACCCATGTACCGGTCGGTCCAGGCAGCCAGTGGCAAGGGCGGCTGTTGCTCGACGATGCGCCGCCAGATCAACAGCAGGTCATCCCCATTGAACATCGACCCGGGCCCACTCCCTTGCCATCGCGAAGGCACATCGGTAATCCAGTGCCCCTGGCTGTCGCGATGGGCCATGTTGAAACGGAACGTGTAGTTGCCGGGGATGCCCATGCGCAGGTCGGTGACCACCAGCGCATCGCCCACTTGGTCATAGCGCAGCCAGTCATCGGTAAACCAGCGCAGGCGCTGGTGCAAAGGGTCACCTTCCAGCACCTTTGCCAACGCCAGATTACGCGGCAAGCGCTGCATTTCTGGCGCTTGCCGGTCAAAGCCGCTGCTGATGCCTTCGTAGTAATCGCCATCCGGGGTCTTGGCCAATACCCGCCAGACCAGGCTGTTGAACGCAAGCGGCACCGCACGGACCTCGCTGGCGACGATGCCTTGCTGGTCGAGCGCCGCCTGGAACCGTTGCTCCGCCGCCATGCGCCCGGCCAGCCCGAAACCCAGGTAGCAGGTGCTGAACGCCAAGGCCAGGGTCAGCAGCCGCGTAGCCCTGCCAGTTACGCCCTTGATGCTCGTGTAGGCCACCGCTGCAAGCAGCGGCAAGGTGTAGACCGGGTCGATGATGAACACCGCTGCCCAGCTTTGCGGAATGCCCTGCAAAGGCCAGAACAACTGCGTGCCATAGACCGTGAACGCATCGAGCAAAGGGTGGGTAACCAGCACCAGCCAGAACGCCATGAACAGCCTCGGCAAGGTGTAACCCTTGCCAGGCCAGCATTTGTTGACCAACCAGGCCAGCAGCAAGGCCAGCCCGGTGAGCACGAACAGCGAGTGGGAGAACCCGCGATGGTAGGTCATCTGCGACACCGGGTCGGCGTAGCGGATGATCACATCCAGGTCGGGCAACGTGCCCAGTGCCGCGCCATACACCAAGGCGCGACGGCCCTGAATGCGACCAAGCACGGTACCTTGCAGGGCTGCGCCGAGTACGGCCTGAGTGATGGAGTCCAAGGGTGGCATTCCTGAAAATGTGGTTTCCGGAAGCTACCTTCATACGGCCCTGAAGTGCAATTGCTGTGCAAGCGTCAGAACAGCTGCCAGGTGTACACCAGCGTCAAACGGTTCTCGTCGATGTCGCTGCGGTAGTTGGACCTCGCCATCGCATTCCGTACCCGAATCCCCAGTCCCTTCAGCACCCCGCCCTGCACCGCGTAACCAATATCCAGGTCACGTTCCCGGTCGCGCCCTTCGTAACCCAGCCCGGTATCGACATTGTTACCCGTTATGTAGCGCACAGTCGCAGTCAGCCCCGGTACGCCCATGGCGGCGAAGTTGTAGTCGTAACGCACCTGGTACGAGCGCTCGTCGGTGTAGGCGAACTCATAAGTTGGCACCTCGTTGCCGAGCGGCGAGATGTTGGCAAACACCCGCGGGAACGGGCTGTCGCCATAGATGCCCTGGTAGCCGACATGGAAGCTGTGCCCGCCATGACGCGCAGTGAACATCGAGAAGAACGCCTGGTTGTCGATGTTGCCCAGCAACGCATCGCCATCTTCACGCGCGGTGAAATAGCCAAGGTTGGCACTGAGCACCCAGTCACCCAACGGTTTGCTGTGTTTGAAGCCGACAAAGCCCTGCTCGTAGATATCCTCCAACTGCCCGTACCAGAGGCTGACGCTGCTGAGGTTGGCATTGAACGCATAGTCCCCGCCCACATAGTTGAAGGCATCGCTCTCGGCCTGACGCATCGGCACATGGCCGAGCATGGCGTTCATCTTGCCCTCGCCGCCTTCGTTACGCAGGTGGGTACTTTTCAAATGCCCGGCCTGCACGGTCAGCCCGTCAATTTCCGACGAGCTCAGGCTCGCGCCCTGATAGGTCGGCGGCAGCAGGCGGATGTCACTGAAGGTCAGCACCGGCAGGTTCGGTTGCAGCTCACCGACGCGCAGTTCGGTTTTCGAGATCCTGGCTTTGAAGGTGGGCGCCAGGCGGCTGTACTCATCGGCAGCCCGGCCGTCGCCATGCACCGGCAGCAGGCCCGTATTGGCGCGGTCGGGGCTGCTGTCCAGCTTGATCCCCAGCAGGCCCAGGGCATCGACACCAAAGCCGACCGTACCCGGGGTGTAGCCGCTCTTGAAGTCGAGGATGAAACCCTGGGCCCACTCCTCGGCCTTGGACTGCTTGTTAGCCCCGACAATGTCGGAGAAATCGCGGCTGAAGTAGTAGTTGCGGGCACTCAGGGTAGCCTTCGAATCCTCGAAGAAGCCACCTTCGGCGGCCAGTAAAGGTTGGCTGAGCAAAGTCAGCCCCAGGGCGACGCAAGGGGTGTGGTTCATTCCGAAGCTCTCTTGATCTTGTTTTTATGGGTAAAGCGTTGGGAACACGACAGCTCATGGGGTACGGCGCAGCACCTCCCGGGCACGTGGCTGGCGCAGCCTGAGCAACGCATGGGCCAGCAGGCCGAACAACAGCCCCCAGAACGCCGCCGACAGGCCCAGGAAGGCCACCCCCGAAGCGGTGACCAGGAAGGTGAACAGGCCTGCATCACGCTCGGCCGGTTCGGCCAGGCTGCGCGCCAGGGCTTCGCTGATGGCGCCATACAGGGCCAGCCCGGCCAGGGCAGCAACCAGCGCGGCCGGAAACGCCGCGAACAGCGACATCAACGTGGCACCAGCAATCCCCAGCAGCAGGTAAAGCGCGCTGCCAGCCACTGCTGCTACATAGCGCCGCCGTGGGTTTTCATGGGCCTCGGGGCCCGTGCACAGGCTGGCGGTGACTGCCGCCAGGTTCAGCCCGTGGCAGCCAAACGGCGCCAAAAGCGCACCAGCCAGGGCGCTGGCACTGATCAGCGGGCTCGCTGGCGTGGGGTAGCCCGCATTACGCAGCACCGCCATGCCCGGCATGAATTGCCCGGTCAGCGCCACCAGCACCATCGGCAGCGCCAGGCTGAACACCGCCTGCAGGCTGAACTGCGGAGTGACCCACTGTGGTGAAGCCAGTTCCAGCACCGGCTGCACTGGCAGGGCGCGAAACACCTCGATACCGAAGCTGAACAGGATGCCGGCCTGCATGCCGGCAGCGATGGACCCCGGCAAGCGCGCGATAATGCGGTCGAAGGCGCCGCTGATGCCGATCATCAGCAGCAACAGATTGGCCACCAGGTAAGCCCCCACGGCCTGCTCCAGGCCGAGCTGCGGCAAGGCGCTGACCAGCAGCGCGGAACCTGGGATCGACCAGGCGATCACCACAGGCACCCGGTAGCGCAAGCTCAGCAGCGCGCCGAGCACGGCACTGCCCATGGACACGGCCCAGACCCAGGATGACAACTGCTGGTGCGACAAGCCGGCGGCCTCGGCCGCGTGGAAGATGATCACCAGCGGGCCGGCGTAGGAGATCATCGTGGCAATGCAGCCGGCGACGATGGCGGACAGCGAACTGTCCTTGATCAGGGTTTTCATGGCACCTCTGGCAAGGCATTGGCCGGGCTGGGTGCCCGGCTCTGGTTCTTTTCGGGTCAGGCCTGCGCCGCCACGGCCTGGGCTTGCCTACGGCCGCTGGCCAGGTGCACAGCCATGGCCAGCGCAGCAATTGCGCCAGGTATGGCGAAGGCGATGAAGTTGAGTTGCAGCGGCAGGTTGATGCCCATCAGCGCACCGCCCAGCAAGGGGCCGACGATGGCGCCGTTGCGGCCGATACCAGAGGCCCAGCCAAGCCCGGTGGAGCGCACCGACAGCCCGTACAACTGGGCGGCGCCGGCATACAGCAGGATCTGCGTGCCGATGGTGGTAGCCCCGGCGATGAAGATCAGCAGGTACAGCACCGGCATCGGGCTGTTGACGCCCAGCAGGCTGATCGACAACGCGGCAGCGATGAAAAACGCGACCTTGACCTTGACCAGGTTGTAACGGTCGCCCAGCCAGCCGCCGAGAATCGCCCCGGCCATGCCGCCAAAGTTCAACGCAAGCAGGAACGACAGGCTGGAACCCAGGCTGTAGCCAGCATTGGCCATCAATTTCGGCAGCCACGAGCTAAGCGCATAAACCATCAGCAGGCAGCAGAAGAACGCCAGCCACAGCGCCAGTGTGCGAATGGCCAGGCCGTTGCGGAACAGCTCCAGCACCGACGCCCCGCCGCCCTTGCGATCAGTCGCTTGCAACACGTCATCGGCCTGCACATCGCAGCCCGGATCCAGGCGCTTCAGCAGTTTGCGCGCCTCTTCGCTACGGCCTTGGCGCACCAGAAAACCGATGGATTCCGGCAGGTAGTAGAGAATCACCGGCAACAGCAGCAGCGGCACGGCTGCCGCGAAGAACATCGACTCCCAGCCGAAGCGTGGCAGCATGAAGATGCCGACGCCTGCCGACAGCATGCCGCCCAGTGAATAGCCACTGAACATGATCGCCACCAGCGTGCTGCGCAGGCGCTTGGGCGCGTATTCGTTCATCAGCGCCACGGCGTTGGGCATCAGCCCGCCGCAGCCCAGGCCGGCGATGAAGCGGTAGATGCCGAACTCGCTGGGGCTGCTGGCAAAGCCATTGAGAATGGTCGCCCCCGAGAACAAGGCGAAACAGATGGCGATGCCCTTCTTGCGCCCGATACGGTCGGCCAGGCTGCCGAATGCCAGGGCACCGAACATCATGCCGAACAACGCATAGCTGCCCAGCGCACCGGCCTGCAACGGGGTCAGGCCCCACTCTTTCATGATGACCGGCAGTACCACGCCGTAGATGAACAGGTCGTAGCCGTCGAAGATCAACAGCAGGCCGCACCAGGCCATGACCATCCAGTGGAACGAGGTGAAGCGCGCATTATCGATGATCGGGTGTACGTCAAGGGTTCGCATGGCATCTGTCGCTCTTGTTTTTGTTGTGAGTGAAAGCTGTTGCCTTGAGGTTGCTGCTCAGCCGAGGTCGCCGCCCCCTACCGGCAGGGTCACGCCAGTGATGTACGAGGCTTCGTCCGAGGCAAGGAACAGAATCGCGCCCACCTGCTCATCGATGCTGCCGTAGCGGTGCATCAGGCTGCTGTCGAGGGTCTGGTCGACGATCTGCTGGTACCAGTGTTTCTCCTGCTCACTCTGCTCGGCACTGTTGCGCGGTACGCGGCGGGGTGGCGCTTCGGTGCCGCCGGGCGCGGTGGCGTTGACGCGGATGCCACGGCCAGCGGTTTCAAACGCCAGGCAGGCGGTGAGCGCATTCACACCACCTTTGGCCGCACCGTAGGGCACCCGATTCACGCCGCGCGTGGCGATGGACGAAACGTTGACGATGGCACCGCTGCCCCGTTCGAGCATGTACGGCAGCGCGGCGTGGCAGCACCACAGGGTGGGGAACAGCGAGCGGCGCACTTCGGCTTCGATCTGCTCCACTTCGTAGTGCTCGAAGGGTTTGGCCCAGATGGTGCCGCCGACGTTGTTGACCAGGATGTCGAGGCGGCCGAAGGTTTCTACGGCACTGGCCATTACCCGGGCGCAGTCGGCGTGTTGTTCCAGGTCGGCGGTGAGGGTGAGCATGCCCTCGCCTGCCAGTTCGTGAACCAGTTCGGAACGGTCTACCGCCACCACTTGCGCGCCTTCAGCCTTCAGCCGCCAGCACACGCCCCGGCCGATGCCTTGGGCGGCACCGGTGACCAGGGCGACCTTGCCTTGGAATCGGTTGTTCATATCCATCTCTCCGGTTCGCCACAATCCCTGTGGGAGCGGGCATGCCCGCGAATGCGTCCGACCAGACAAAGTTGTTGAAACCTGCTGGCCTCTTCGCGGGCATGCCCGCTCCCACAGGGTCGGCGTAATGCTTGGACTAAAAGGAGGCTGTCAGGCCGCTGCCGCAAACTTCTCGTAGTAGAAGTTGGCCGGGGTAATGCCCTGTTCGCGCACGTACTGGCTCACCGCCTCGACCATCGGCGGCGGCCCGCACAGGTACACATCCACATCGCCGTCGTTGAGGTGGCGTGGCTCGATGTGCTGGGTCACGTAACCCTTCTGCGGATACTCGCTATCCGGGTTGGCCACGCAGGCGCTGTAGGTGAAGTTGGGAATGCGTGCAGCCAGCGCCTGCAGGCGATCCAGTTCAACCAGGTCGAAGTCGTTGGTCACGCCATAGATCAGGTGCAGCGGGTGTTCACTGCCCTGCTCGGCGATCTTTTCCAGCATTGCGGTGAACGGTGCCAGACCGGTACCGCCAGCCAGCAGCAACAGCGGGCGCTGAATCGGCCGCAGGTAGAAGCTGCCCAACGGCCCGGCCAGGCTCATGCTGTCCCCGGCCTTGGCCAGGTTGGTCAGGAAGCTGCTCATTAGCCCGCCCGGCACGTTACGGATCAGGAAGCTGACTTCGCCGTCCTTCTGCAACGAACTGAACGAATAGGCACGGCTCTGCTCGCTGCCCGGTACCTTGAGGTTCACGTACTGCCCCGGCAGGAAGGCCAGGCGGCTGAGGGCTTCGCCCTTGATCGACAGGGCAATGGTGCTGGCAGACAGCTGGCGAACATCGCTGATGGCAGCCTCGAAACTGGCCTGTTCGGTTTTGCACAGCTGCGACGACGCCGGAATGCGGATGACACAGTCGCTTTCGGCGCGCATCTGGCAGGTCAGGACGTAGCCTTCGGCAATTTCGTCTTCGTTCAGGGCGTCTTCGATGAAGTTGTCACCCAGGTCGTAACGCCCGGATTCGGCCTTGCACTTGCAGGTACCGCAGGCGCCATCGCGGCAGTCCAGCGGGATGTTGATGCCTTGGCGATAGGCTGCGTCGGCCACGGTTTCGTGGCCGGTGGCTTCAATGAAGCGGGTAACCCCGTCTTCGAAATTCAGTGCGATCTGGTAGCTCATGTTGCACCTCGCGGGCGAGCCGGCCCACGGCGCGTCGCAGGACGCACCGGGCAATGCTCGCAAAACCCTGTATCAGATGTGGTAGATGTCGATGACCTGGCGCACGTAGTCGTTCTTCAACACCACCTTCTTGGCCTTGATCAGCGGCTGCCCGCCGCGCAGGTCGAGGGTGTAGAAACTGGTGCCGAAGTAGCTGTCGGTGGTCTTGTAGCGAAAGCTCAGGGTGTGCCAGTTGAAGCGCACCTGGCAGCTGCCCTCGCCCTGCTCGACGATCTCGATGTTGCTGATGTTGTGCGAGGTGCGGGTATCCGGCACGGTCGCACTGGAGCGCTCGGTCTTGATGCGGAATATGCGGTCTTCCAGGCCACCACGGTTGCCGTACCAGATCAGCGAGATTTCGCTTTGTGGGTCTTCGGTGAGGGTGTCGTCATCGTCCCAGCTCGGCATCCAGAAGCTGGCGTCGCTGGCGTACAGCTCCAGCCACTGGTCCCACTGGGCATCGTCCAGGTAGCGCGCTTCGCGGTAGAGGAAGTCGCGCACGGTTTCATACAGGCTCATTGCACGGCCTCCACTGGGATCAGTTGCTGCTCGTCCTTGAGAGCCTGGATCATGGTGTCCTGCCAGTACTTGTGCTGCAGCACGAACAGGCCTTCGTCCTCGGTGCGCACGCCAGACAACAGCGGGTGCAGCTCGATCTCTTTGGCCGCTTCATCGGCGCCTTCAACCCAGTGCTTCGCGCCACGGGACATGTCGTTCCAGCCAGTGCCGCCGCCGTAGCCGGTCTGGCACGAGCGGAACTCTTCCAGGTCGTCGGGGGTGGCCATGCCGCTGACGTTGAAGAAGTCTTCATACTGGCGGATGCGCTTGGCGCGGGCATCGGGGCTCTCGCCTTTCGGCGCGATGCAGTAGATGGTGATCTCGGTCTTGTTCACCGAAATCGGCCGGGCAACGCGGATCTGCGAGCTGAACTGGTCCATCAGGTACACGTTCGGGTACAGGCACAGGTTGCGCGAGTTCTCGATCATCCAGTCGGCACGGGCCTGGCCGAAGTCGGCGGCCAGCTGGTCACGGCGCTCGTAGGCCGGGCGGTCTTCGGGGTTGGCCCAGCGGGTCCACAGCAGCAGGTGGCCGTGGTCGAAGGAGTAGAAGCCACCGCCCTGCTTGGCCCAGGAGCCAGCGCTCATGGTCTTGATCTCGTCACCGGCCTCACGCTGTTTGCGCTGGTTCTGGGTGGCGGCGTAGTTCCAGTGCACGGAGCTGACGTGGTAGCCATCGGCACCGTTTTCGGCGGTGAGCTTCCAGTTGCCTTCGTAGATGTACGAGCTGGCACCGCGCAGCACTTCCAGGCCTTCTGGCGACTGGTCGACGATCATGTCGATGATCTTGGCCGACTCGCCCAGGTGCTCGACCAACGGCTTGACGTCGGCGTTCAGGCTGCCGAACAGGAAGCCACGGTACGACTCGAAGCGTGCGACCTTGGTCAGGTCGTGGGAGCCATCGCAATTGAAGCTGTCGGGGTAGCCGGCGTTGCTTGGGTCTTTCACTTTCAGCAGCTTGCCGCTGTTGTTGAAGGTCCAGCCGTGGAACGGGCAGGTGTAGCTGGAGCGGTTGCCGCGCTTGTGCCGGCACAGCATGGCGCCGCGGTGGCTGCAGGCGTTGAGGAAGGCATTGAGTTCACCGTCCTTGTTGCGCGCGATGAAAATCGGCTGGCGCCCCATGGTCAGGGTGAGGAAGTCGTTTTTCTCGGGGATCTGGCTTTCGTGAGCCAGGTAGATCCAGTTGCCCTCGAAGATGTGTTTCATCTCCAGGTCGAACAGGCGTGGGTCGGTGAACATCTCGCGCTTGCAGCGGTAGATGCCCTTTTCACGGTCGTCCTCGAGCATGGCATTGAGGTAGTCGAATCCCAGGGACATGGCCAGGGTCTCCATTGTTATTGTTCAGACCAGGTCAGGTTAGGGATTGGTAGGGGGCGGGAATATCCGGTTTGTGCGGGGTGCTATCCGTTTTGTGCAGGTGGATGTGAAAGGTTCAAGGGCCTCTTCGCGGGCACGCCCGCTCCCACAGGTACTGTGTATCCCTCAAAGGTCAGGAATTCCTGTGGGAGCGGGCGCGCCCGCGAAGAGGCCAGTGCGGTTCAGCGCCGTTTACGCAACGTTTCCGAAGGCAACTCGCCAAACTGCTGCCGATACACCTCGGAGAACCTTCCGAGGTGCAGGAAGCCATAGTCCATCGCCAGCTCGGTCACGCTGCGTACCGAACAACTGGCATCGCTCAGGCAGGCATGCACCTGCTCCAGCTTGCGCTGGCGAACATAGTGCTTCGGCGTGGTCTGCAAGTGCCGATCAAACAACGCATACAACGAACGCAGGCTCATGCACGCCTGCTCTGCCAATGCTTCTGCGGTCAGTTCAACTTTCAGGTTGCGGTCGATGTGGTCGATGATTCGCTCAAGGCTGGCGCCTGGCGAGCCCAGGCTTTCGCGGCGGATATTGGTGCTCATCAGGGTCAGCAACTTGCTGGCCACGATCTGGCTGTAGTGCCCCTGCACCCGCGGCAACGAATCGCTCACTTCCGCTTCGTGGCAAACCATGGCCAGCAGGTTCACGAACCCGTCCAGTTCATCCAGGCGGTAATGGTTGCGCAAGAACCGCACGCCGCCTTCTGGCCGGTGCCAGCGTTGCTCGTCGCAGATCGAATCCAGCAGCCGGGTGGGTACCTTGAGGATGAATTTTTCGCAGTCTTCCGAATACGTCAGGTCAACCGGGTCGTCCGGGTTGATCAGCAACAGCTCGCCCGGCACCAGGTGTTGCTCGCGCTTGTGCCCGCGCCACAGGCAGTTGCCGTTGAGCAGTACTTGCAGGTGGTAGATGGTTTCCAGCGCCGGCGAGGTAACGCGCACGCTGCCGCCATAGCTGATGCGGCACAGATCGAGTTCGGCGAATTTGCGATGGCTGAGGCTGGCCTGGGGGTGGGTGGTGCGGGACAGACCGATGCAATGCTGGCCTACGTGCTGGTTCACATAATCGGACACAGCATAAGGGTCGGCGTGATGAAACACGCTACTGCGCTCGCTCAGCAGGCGGCTTTCCATAGGCAAGGCACTCGGTATCGTTATTGTTCTGGTCGCCGCTTCCTACGGCCTTGGGGCTGTGGTTGCGGTCGTCACGGTCATTTTATCGGGCCGGTTGCGGGTCGCGGGGGCAGGCGACAACCGGTGGATAGGCACACTACAGCAAAAAGGCGGGGGTTGGGCAATGCGGCGATGGGATTGGTTGGGCGGATAGCGGACAGGTCGGGGGCGATCAGTGTTCGGTTATCGAACGGTATATTCCTGTGCCGGCCTCTTCGCGGGTAAACCCGCGAAGAGGCCGGTAAAGGCAGAAAGCCACTCAATGCACCGCCACATCCTGCCGCCCTGCCCACCCTTGGCTCCGCGCCCGGTACTGGCGTGGGGCAATGGCAAATAGCTCGCGAAAGCGCCGGTAGAAGTGCGGGAAACTGACAAATCCGCTGGCCACCGCCACTTCGGTCAGCGACTTGCTGGTGTGCTGCAACAACTGCCGCGCATGGGTCAGGCGCAGCTCCAGGTAATACCGCGGCGGCGTGGCCTGCACATGACGGCGGAACAAGCGCTCCAGGTGCCGACGGGACAAGCCCGCGTGCTCGGCGATTTCATCGATGCCGATCGGGTCTTCGATGTTGGCGTGCATCAGCTCCAGTGCCAGGCGCACGCCCTTGGGCAGGCTGGGGTCTATTTCCGGCGCGCTGGCCGGTGCGTCGCTCATTACCCGCGAACGGTCACAGGCCAGCATCTGTTCCACCGCCCGGCGCAGCGGTGCGCCGCCGCAGTGTTCAAGCAAGGCCAGCATCATGTCCAGTGCGCTGCTAGCCCCCGCGCAGCTCATGCGGCGGCGGTCCAGCACATGAGCCTGGCGGCTGATGCGCACCTTGGGGAACAATTCGTTCATCATCGCCCGGCCATCGGGGTGGAAGGCGCAGTCGTGGTCGTTGAGCAAGCCGGCTTCGGCAAGGAAGTAGGCACCGTTCCACAAACCGCCCAGCTGGCTACCGTGCTGGTCCGCCTGGCGCAGCTTGGCGCGCAGTTGCGGCGCAGTCTCCAGACGTACCCGAAAGCCGCCGCACACCAGCAGGCAGTCCAGACCTTGAATTTCGAGGTCGGCGAGTTGGGTATTGACCGGCAAGGCGATGCCAAGGTCGCTCATCACCTGCTCGCCCTCGCCTACCACCTGAATCTGGAACAGCGGCGTGGCGCTCATCAGGTTGGCGGTAACCAGGCTATCCATGGCGGCGGTGAAGGCCATCATCGAGAAATGCTCGCGCAGGACGAAGGCCACGCGTTGGCAGGGCATTGACAGTGTGGTGCGGATGGCGGGGTCCAGGTGGGCCAGGTTGGTGTTCTTGAGGATGCTTTCGAAGTGGCTCATGGCGTTAACTCAACAGCGGAAATCGCGTTGGCTGCTTCGCGGGCTTGCCCGCTCCCACAGGTACTGCACAGTTTTCAGAACCTGTGGACCTGTGGGAGCGGGCGAGCCCGCGAAGATACCAACGCTGATGGATCAGGTTACTTACCGGCCTGGGCCGCCGCATCGCGCGAGGCTTGCAGCCACTGGTCAAACTGCTGGCGGTGCGCTGCTACCCATTCCTTGGCATGGCGGGTGATGTCGGCAGGCTTCTTCTCACCCTGCTGCATCTTCAGGTTCTGGTTGCTCTCGTCGTCAGTGCTGATCTGCACCAGCGACAGGAACTTCAGCGCCGCCGGGTTCTCCTCGGCAAAGTCCTTGTTCAGCACGGCCACCACCTTGTCGATGGCAAAGCCAAGGTTCTTGCCGTGGTACATGGTATCGACGTCGTTCTTGCCGTCTGGCAGGTCGGTCTTCGGCACTTCCAGCCAGACCACATCCTTGCCTTCAACCAGCACGCTGGCGATCCACTGCGGCACCCAGGTGAAGTAGAAGATCGGCTTGCCTTCCTTGTAGCGGGCAATGGTGTCGGCCATCAGCGCGAAGTACGAGCCCTGGTTGACGGTGATGGTCTTGTCCAGGTCGTAGGCCTTCATGTGGTGGGCGATGACCAGTTCGCAGCCCCAGCCCGGGTTGCAACCGGTCATGTCGGCCTTGCCATCGCCATCGGTGTCGAACAGTTTGGCGATTTCCGGCTTTTTCAGGTCGGTGATGTACTTGATGTTGTACTGGTCGGCGGTTTTCTTGTCGATCAGGTAACCCTGGGCCACGCCCGGCAGAATGTCGCCGGTCTTGACCATCACATCGTCGCCGCCGGCCTGCTGGTAGAACTGGTTGTGCAGTTTGTCCCACAGGTGCACGGTGAAGTCGGCGTCACCGTTGGCCAGCGCCACCATCATTACGCCGTACTCGGTCTCCTTCGGCTCCTGAACCTTGTAGCCCAGTTCGCGCAGCCCTTCCATGGCCACTTCGCCACGGAAGCGCTCTTCAGCGATGGACGGGAAGATCGGCGTTACCTTTACGCCGTCACCGGGCTTTTCAGCCGAGGCGTGGGCCCCCAGCGCTGCGGCCACCAGGGTCAGCGCCGTGGCGCATTTGAGGATGCTGCGGGTGAACTTGGATTCGTGCATCGTCGCTTACCTTTTTCTGATTTTTATCTTTAAGTGCGGCAGATCGAACGTCTCAAAAGTCTTGCTGTGCTCAGGCGGTCTTGCGCCGCCCTTGCGGTTGTGCGGCACCACAAAGGCGCAGCACCACGCCTACAGGGCCGGTGTGGTACCAGCGCAGGCTCGGGTCGGCACTGGTGCGCGCGCCCATCGCCTGGGTCAGGCGGTCGAGGAAGATCGCCAGCAGCACCAGCCCTACACCACCGACCGTGGCCAGGCCCATGTCCAGGCGGCCGATACCGCGCAGCACCATCTGGCCCAGGCCGCCGACCGAAATCATCGAGGCGATCACCACCATCGACAGCGACAGCATCAGGGTCTGGTTGAGGCCGGCCATGATGGTCGAAGTGGCCAGCGGCAGTTGCACGCGGGTCAGCATCTGCCGTGGGGTGCAGCCAAAGGCGCGGGCAGCTTCGATCTTGTCTTCCGGCACCTGGCGGATGCCCAGGTTGGTGAGGCGTACCAGCGGCGGCAAGGCGAACACAATGGTCACCAGCACCCCAGGCACGTTGCCGATGCCGAACAACATCACCACCGGCACCAGGTAAACGAAGGCCGGCAGGGTCTGCATGGCATCGAGCAAGGGGCGAATGATGCTTTCCAGGCGGTTGCTGCGGGCACAGAGAATGCCCAGTGGAATGCCGATGACCGCGCAGAAGAACACCGAGGTCAACACCAGCGCCAGGGTGGTCATCGACTCTGACCACACGCCGATCAGGCCGAGCAATGTCAGCGTGACGAAGCACAGCAACGCCATGCGCTTGCCTGCCAGCTGCCAGCCCAGCAACGACGACAAGATGATGCCAATGGTGGGCGGAATGCTTTGCAGGGTGAACTCGATGCCGTTGAGTACCTGGTCGATCGGCCAGCGGATGGCGCGGAATACCTCGCGGAAATTGTGCACCAGGAAGTTCAGGGTAGCGGTGACCCAGTCACCCAAGGGGATGGTGGCCGCCTGGAACGGGTCAAGAAGGCTGAATTCTGACATGAGGGCTTACCTCTTCTAGTAAACGCTACGGGCGCTTCTTGTTTTTAGTGACGGCTCAGGGTCTGCAGCAGCTCGTTCTTCGACAGCGTGCCCTTGAAGGCGCCCTGGCGGTCGAGTACCGGTACCGGGTACGGCAAGTCGGCCGCAATACCCAGCACCTCGTGCAGCGGCGTATCGGTGTACACCGGGCACTGCTCATGCAGGCTGTAGCGGTCACTGGCAGTGGCACCGCTGGCGTCGGTGTCGACCACGCCCAGCAACTGACCACGGTCATCGACCAGGTAACCGAATGGCACGCCCGCCTGGAAGCTCGGCGCCTTGCCGTTGACCTTGCACACCACCGCAGGGTCGAACCTGGCCACATCGCCGGCCTTGAGCACCCGCGAGCTGTCGAAGCTCTTGAAGAAGGTACGCACGTAATCATTGGCCGGCTGGTTGATCAGCTCTTGCGGGGTGCCGATCTGCACCACGCGGCCGCCTTCCATGATCGCGATGCGGTGCCCGATGCGAATGGCCTCTTCGATGTCGTGGGAGATGAAGATGATGGTGCGCTGCTGCTCAGCCTGCAGGCGGATCAGCTCACCCTGCATTTCGCTGCGGATCAGCGGGTCCAGGGCGGAGAACGCCTCGTCCATCAACAGGATCGCCGGGTCGTTGGCCAGCGCCCGGGCCAGGCCCACACGCTGCTGCATGCCACCGGAGAGCTGATGCGGGTAGCTGTGTTCATGGCCGGCCAGGCCCACCTGGCTCAACGCCTCACGGGCACGGCTGTGGCGTTCGCCTTCCGGTACGCCGGCGATTTCCAGGCCGAATGCGGTATTTTCCAGCACGCTCATGTGCGGCATCAGGGCAAACGACTGGAACACCATGCCCATTTCCTTGCGGCGCACGTCCAGCAGGGCCTTGTCGGAAAGCCCGGTAATTTCCTTGCCGTTGAGGTGAATGCTGCCGGAGGTAGGTTCGATCAGGCGGTTGAACAACCGCACCATGGTCGATTTGCCCGAGCCCGAAAGGCCCATGATGACGAAGATCTCGCCACGCTTGACGGAAAAGCTTGCATCGAACACGCCGACGACGTGGCCGGTCTTGCTGAAGATTTCGTTCTTGTCGGCGCCCTTGCGGAGCATCTCCATGGCCATGTTCGGGTTGGGACCGAACACCTTGAAGATATTTTTTACCGAAAGAATCTCATCGGCATGGCTCATACGACCCTCTTTATTATGCTTATTAACCAATCTTTCAACATCGCACTTTCAATAAGGCGGGTAGAGATCAGTGCGAGTACGCTTGGCAGTCCGTTCAAATTCGAACGTGAGTCAAAACCGGCACGCAGAAAATCCTGCTTCAAAAAATTGTTCGACCTCGATGTCTCGAATGTCGCGCCGTGGGTTTAACGTTAGGCCTTGATCCAGAGAGGGTCCAACGACATTTGTTTCACGCAAACCATTACCTGAAGTTATCAATCGGCGCCCAGGCCCTGCCGCAGAGCCCCTGCGCACTTACCAGCCGGCGTGGAACAGGCTAGAGTGAGCCGATTGGCTAGACGAAGGACCTCGCCCCCGCCCCATGGTCAGACACTCCGAACCCGATCAGACGCTGATCAAGATGCCCTCGCTGCGCGCGGTCAAGGTCTTCGTGGCCGCCGCCAGGTACCAGAACTTCACCCGCGCTGCCGAGGCGCTGTGCGTGACGCAGGCCGCCGTCAGCCGGCAGATCCGTGAGCTGGAGACCTACCTGGGCGCCGAGTTGTTCACCCGGGTGGGGCGGGCGGTGGAGCTGACCGTGGCCGGCTCGATCTTTTTCGATGCGGTGCAGTTGTCGTTCGTCAACATTTCCCAGGCGGCCGAGCGCATCCGCAGCAACACCAACACCAAGCACGTGGTCACGCTGTGCTGTTCGCCGGCGTTCGCGGCGTTGTGGATGGGCCCGCGCATGCCCAGGTTCTTCGACGAGAACCCGGATATCGACATCAACCTGGTCACCACGCAGAACTTCCTGTCGATGGAGCCGGGGGTACGCCCGGACATCTACATCACCAAGCTGGGCAAGGTGCAGGCAGGCTACAGCTCGCACCCGCTCAACCATGATGTGATCTACCCGGTGTGCACGCCGCAGTATCTGGCGCAGCACCCGGAAGTGCGCACCCTGCAAGGGCTGCGCGATGGCACCTTGTTGAACCTGAGCCCCTACGGCCGCTCGCAGGTGGCCGAACACGTGGACTGGAACGTTTGGCTGGCCTTCCATGACGTCGACCTGAAAAGCCGCGCTAATACCGCGCCGCATTTTTTCAATGCCAACGACTATAACCTGCTGGTGCAGCTGGCCCTGGGTAACCAGGGCGTGGCGCTGGGCTGGCACCACCTGGTGGCGCCGCTGGTTGCGCAGGGGTTGCTGGTGAGGCCGGTGGAAGAGGAACTGGTGCTCAAGGACACCTTCCATTTCCTGGCCTTCAATGAGGACAAAGAGCACGAGTCCAGCTGCCGGCGCTTGCGTGACTGGTTGCTGGATGAGTTCAGGCCGTTGCTGGAGTCGTCGGGCGGCCGGTGATTTGCGGTTTCCTGTGCGGCCCTCTTCGCGGGTAAACCCGCTCCCACAGGTCCTGCACAGTTTTCAGAACCTGTGATGTAGCTGTGGGAGCGGGTTCACCCGCGAAGAGGCCCGCACAGGCCACCCATAACCCCCAGAAACAACTTGTTATCAAACCACCCCCGCCATTCGGCCACTTTCCCACATCAACCTGCCTGCATCTGCTAAAAAAGCCCACATGCCCACCCTCCTCCTCACCCACCTGCGCCGCCGCTGGCTCGCCTGGCTGTGCGCCACCCTGCTGGTCATCGGCCTGCCCACCAGCTGCGCGGTCCTCCAGTATAAGGAGCGCGAGCTGGTGTTCCGCGTAGAACCCGGCCAGGCCAGCTGGTTCCGCGGCCTGCCCGGCGATGTACAAGAACTCGAGCTGCGCCCGCGCAGCTTCAGTGCCAACCAGAGCCTGCACGCGTGGTGGTGGCCGGCCAAACGTGCCGATGCCCCGGCCATTCTCTACCTGCATGGCGTGCGCTGGAACCTGACCGGGCAGCTGTTCCGCATCGAGCAACTGCATGCCATGGGCTACTCGGTACTGGCTGTGGATTACCGCGGCTTTGGCGAGAGCCGCGGCGGCCTGCCCTCGGAGGCCACCGTCTATGAGGATGCGCGCATAGCCTGGGAGCGCTTTGCACAGCTGCAGCCCGATGCTGGCAAGCGCTTGATCTTTGGCCATTCGCTGGGCGGTGCCGTGGCGGTGGAGCTGGCCAGTGAGCTGGCCGCCGAGGCCCGCAACAACGGAACGGCAGCACCGGCACGTGGGCTGATACTGGAATCGACGTTCACCTCGTTGGGCGATGTCGCAGCAGCGGTGGCCGACACTTCGTTGCCGGTGCGCTGGTTGATGTCGCAGAAGTTCGACTCGCTGGGCAAGATCAAGGATGTCAGCTTGCCCGTGCTGCTGGTGCATGGGCTGGATGACCGCTTTGTGCCGCCGCGTTTCAGCCAGCAACTGTACGACGCTGCCCGGCAGCCCAAGACCTTGCTGCTGGTGCCCGGGGCGAGCCATAACAACAGCATGAGCCTGGCCGGGCAGCGTTATCGACAGGCAATACAGGCGCTGCTCTGAAAGCGTTACTGACCCCCTTTGTAGGAGCGGCCTTGCGTCGCGACAGGGCTGCGCAGCAGCCCCGGCAATGTGTCGTATGGCTACGACCCGGGGGCCGCTACGCGCCCCTTTCGCGACACAAGGCCGCTCCTACAGGGGGCCAATGCAACATCCAAAGTCACTGCACCGGCAGAAAATTCATCAGCAACAGGCTTTGCGCATAATTAAGGCCGATCCGCCGATACCGCTCATCCAGCAACTCTGCCAACAAATCCAGGCGCGCCACGATCTTGCCGAACTCCACGGCAAAGCTCAGGTTGCTGCCCTCTTCCGAAATTTCGTTGGAAAACAGCAGTAGAACCCCGTTGGCATCCTGCCGCTGACTGAGCATCCAGGTGGCCTTTTCGATATTGCGCGCCGCGTTGTTGATGAACAGCGGGTCGATCGTATCGGTCATGTAGAACTCTGTGCGGCCGCCGTGCGCGGTAATCAGCATGCTGCCGATGGCATAGATGAAGGCCCCTACCCGGTCACCGCGGAATTCCGGGCTTAGCGCATAGCTCAAAGCGGCCAGGTCGCGGCGGTTGCCCAGTTGCGGCAGCGATTGGCGCTGTTCGATGGCAATGCGGATCTGCCGCTCGGCGGTGGCAGCATCGACATAGCCGGACATCTTCCACTGGTTGGGGTTGCGCAGGTACAGCTTGTTCATCAGCAAATACAGGCTTTGCAGGTTGTCGCGCATCGACAACGTAGCCAGGCGGTCGACGCTGGTCTGGAACAGCTCGCCGGGCTTGCCGTTGCCGAACTGGTCGAGCATGTCGCGCCCCTGCTCCTGGGTGCAGGCGCACAGGCATGTGAGGGCGCCTGCCAGCAGCAGGCGGGGGATGAAATGGGGGTAGCTTGCAACCATCGGCACCGGGTCGATATTCGGCGGCTGCGCTGGGAGTCAGTGCAGCCTGGCCAAGCATAGAGCCCGGAAAATGAAAAAAGTGCGGTGGTTGGAGTTTCTGGATACCAGTGCCGGCCTCTTCGCGGGCTCGCCCGCTCCCACAGAGACCGCGCAGTAATCACCATCTGTGGGAGCCGGCAAGCACAGGCAACACAAGATCACATGGCGTGACGCAGCATCTCCACCACCTGCGCATGCAGCGCCGGGTCACCACAGGCCACCACACAGCCGCCATTCTGCGCACTGCTGCCATCCCATGCAGTAATCACCCCGCCCGCCCCTTCGATGATCGGCATCAGCGCCTGCACGTCATACGGCTGCAGGCTTGCCTCGACGATCACGTCGACAAACCCCGATGCCAGCATGCAATAGGCATAGCAATCACCGCCATAACGCATCAAGCGCGCCTGGCCAGCAACGGCCTCGAACGCAGCCTTGCGCTCGGCAGTGTCGAACATGTCAGGCGTGGTGCACATCAGCGTGGCTGAAGCCAGGTTTGCGCAGGCCCGGGTTTTCAGCGGCGTACCGCTGCGCCAGGCGCCTTCAGGGGTGCCTACAAAGCGCTCACCGGTGAACGGCTGGTTCATCACGCCAACCACCGGACGTTCGCCGTCGTTCAGGGCAATCAGCGTGCCCCACAGCGGCAGGCCGGTGATGAAGGCACGGGTGCCGTCGATCGGGTCAAGCACCCAGGTAAGCGGGCTGCTACCGACGGCCACACCCGCTTCCTCACCGAGAATGCCGTGCTCGGGGTAACGGGCCTGGATCAGTTCGCGCATTGCGTCTTCAGCCGCCTTGTCGGCCACGGTCACCGGGTCGTACAGGCGCCCGCCCTTGTCCTCGACATCCAGGCTGGCACGGAAGTACGGTTTGATCGCCACGGCGGCAGCATCGGCCAGCTGCTCGGCGAAGGTGCGGAATTCGCCGATCTGTTCAACACTCAGGGACATTGCAACAAGCCTCGTGACAAAGATGGAGGGCGGCATCATACCCGACAAGCCGCACTGCGCCAGCCGTGCGCGCAAAGTGCCACTACAATGCCATTATCGCCACTTCATTTAACCGTCACTCATTCGTTGTACTAGGATACCAAGCACTTTCCGTCGCAAGCCCAGGATGCGGCTGGCGTAACCGCGGCGGAATCACCATTACTGGCCTTCATGGACGATATGATGAACTCGAACCAGCTTTACCCGCAGATTGGCAAAGTCATTGCCAGCACCGGCAGCCGCCAGTTCCCCCGCATGCTGCACGACCTGATCCAGGCCCACCTTTCCATCGACGCCACGCAGATCCGCCAGTTGCCAGGCATGCCCTGCGAATCGTCGCTGCTCGATGAAACGGTGTTTTCCTCGTACGCACAGCCTGAAGGCGACTTCAGCGACCCTTCGCGCCTGCACCGGATCTGCCACAAAGGCAATGCACGCCTGGAAATCCAGGTAATACGTGCCGACTCCACCTATGGTTTTTCAAATTTCGAACGTAGCCGCCTGGATGCGATTTCACCCCTGCTTTTGCCAATGCTGGAGAAACACATCGATGCCTTGCAGCCTGGGCCGGAGCGGCACACCAAGGAAAACCTCGAGCAGCGCTTTGTCGAGCGGCTGGCGCAGTCAGGGCTGAAGCTTTCCGCACGCGAGCGCCAGGTGTGCCTGGGGTTGCTGGCCGGGCATACCGCGCCGGAGCAGGCTGAGCGGCTGGCGCTCAAGGTGAACACCGTTGAAAGCTACCTGCGTCGGGCGGCGATCAAGCTGGGCATCAGTGGCCGGCATTCGTTGATGCGCTGGATGTATGCCGAGGGCTGACTGGCGTTTTCCTGTGCCGGCCTCTTCGCGGGCTTGCCCGCTCCCACAGGTTCTGCACAGTTTTCAGCACCTGTGATACACCTGTGGGAGCGGGCGAGCCCGCGAAGAGGCCGGCACAGGTCTGCCTCAATCCCGGGCCAACGCCTCGATCGGGTCCAGCCGCGCCGCGTTCCTTGCCGGCACAAACCCGAATACCACGCCGATCAGCGTCGAACAGGCAAACGCCATCACGATCGACGCTGGTGAAAACACCATCTCCCACTGTTTGACGAACAACTCGAACAGATACCCCACCCCATACGACAAGCCGATCCCCACCAGCCCGCCAAACAGGCACACCATCACCGCCTCCACCAGGAACTGCTGGCGAATGTCCGATTGCCGCGCCCCCACCGCCATGCGAATGCCGATTTCGCGGGTGCGCTCGGTCACCGACACCAGCATGATGTTCATCACCCCAATGCCACCCACCACCAGCGAAATCACCGCAATCAGCGACAGCAACAGTGTCAGCGAGCGGCTGGTCTTCTGCACGGTCTGCATGATGCTGTCGAGGTTGTTGGTGAAAAAATCCTTCGTGCCATGGCGTTGCAGCATCACCCGGGTCACCTCTTCCTCCACCCGTTTGCTCGGCACACCGTCCTTGATGCGTACGCTGATGCTGTCCAGGTGCCGTTGCCCCAGCACCCGCCCGGCTGCGGTTTCGTAGGGCACCCAGATGTTCAGCTGGTTGCCGGCGACGAACAGATTCTTGTTTTCCGCCGTTACCCCAATCACCGTGCACGGCAGGTTGCCAACCAGGATCACCTGCCCCAACGGGTCGATGCTCGGGCTGAAGAGGCGCTTGCGCGTGTTGTGGTCGATCACCACCACCTGCGCCTGGCGGCGCGCGTCGTCGGCGCTGAACACGATGCCAGCTGCCAGCGGGATGTTACGGACTTGGAAGTAATGCTCGCTGACGCCGTTGAGCTGAACGTCCACATCCAGGTTGCGGTAACGCACCAGCGTACTCTGGCCGATCACCGGGGTGGCGCTGTCGACGTAGTACAACTCGTTCAGTGCCGCGACATCGGCAGGTACCAGGGTTTCGATGGTCTTGGCCCGGCTGTCACCGAAGTTGCTGCCGGAATAGATGTCGATGGTATTGCTACCAATGGCCTGGATGTCCTTGAGCACATAGCCCTTGGCACCTTCGCCTATCGCCGAGATGGACACCACCGAAGTGATGCCAATGACGATCCCGAGCATGGTCAGCAAGGTGCGCATGCGATGCGAAATCAGCGCGATCCAGGCCATCTTGAACGCCTCGCGGAACATGCCCAGGCTAACCAGCACGCGGCGCGTAGCTTGAGCCTGGGGCGCCGCTTGCGGCGTCGCGGCAGGCGCGGGCAGTGCGGCATTGCGCCGATCGCTGACGATCTGCCCGTCACTGACCTCGATGATGCGTTCGGCATGCGCGGCCACCTTGGGGTCGTGGGTCACCAGGATCACCGTGTGCCCGGCCGCGTGCAGTTCCAGCAGGATGTTCATCACCTCCTTGCCGCTGGCGGTGTCGAGGGCACCGGTCGGTTCATCGGCAAGGATCACCTGGCCACCGTTCATCAATGCCCGGCAGATGCTCACCCGCTGCTGCTGGCCGCCCGACAGTTGGCTGGGGCGGTGCTCCAGGTGGCTTTGCAGGCCTAGCCGGGTCAGCAACTCGCGCGCGCGCACATGGCGCTGGCCCTGGGGCGTACCGGCATACACCGCCGGGATCTCGACGTTGTGCAGGGCATCCAGGTGCGGCAGCAGGTGGTAGCGCTGGAAAATGAAGCCGAAGTGGTCGCGGCGCAACGCCGCCAGGGCGTCATCGTCCAGTTCGCAGGTTTCCTGGCCACCGACCTGGTAGCTGCCGCTGCTGGCGTTGTCCAGGCAGCCAAGGATGTTCATCAGGGTCGACTTGCCCGACCCGGAAGCGCCGATGATCGCCACCAGTTCGCCGCTGTCGATCTGCAGGTCGATGCCTTTCAATGCCAGGAATTCGCGGTCACCGGCCTGAAAGCTGCGTGTCACCCCCTGCAAGCGCAGCAATGGCTCGTTACGCACGCCGGTAACCGCCATGTCTGCGCTTGGCTGCACATTCATGTTCATGCTCACGCCCCCGTTTCGCCAGACACCGGCTCACCAATCACCACCCGGTCGCCTTCGGCCAGGCCGTCCTTGATCTGCACCTTGACGTTGTTGTTGATGCCCGCCTGCACGTTGCGCACCTGGGCGAAGCCCTTCGCATCCAGCACACGCACCGGGAAACTGCCATCGCCATTGCGCGCCCCCAGCGCGGCAACCGGCACGGTGAGTACGGCCTGGGCGGTGTCGAGCACGATATGCACCTGGGCAGTCATTGAAATACGCAGGCGGTGGTCGGGGTTTGGCACTTCGAACAAGGCGTTGTAGAACACCGCGCCGCTGGGCTTGCCGCTGCTGGCTTCGTTCTTGTCGCTGCTTTGCGCGTAGTTCTGCGGTGCGGGCTCGGTACCGCGCAGCTTGGCGTAGTAACGCTTGTCTTCGCCAAGGATGGTGAAATACACCGCCTGGCCAGGGGTGATGTGGATCACATCCGCTTCCGACACCTGCGCCTTCACCGTCATCGTGTCGAGGTTGGCCAGCTTGAGCAGCACCGGTGCCAGCTGGTTGGCGATCACGGTCTGCCCTTCCTGGGTGACGATGCCCACCACATGGCCGGTGATCGGCGCGTTGATGCGGGTATAGCCCAGGTTGACCTTGGCGGTATCGATTTCTACCCGGGCGCTCTGGATCTGCGCATCCAGCGAGCGCACGGCAGCCTGCTGCACTTCGTATTCCGACTCGGCATTCTCGAAGTCCTGGCGCGACACCGATTCATCCGCCTGCAGCTCGCGGTAGCGTTCATACACGCGCCGGGCCTGCTTGAGCTGGGCCATGGTCGAACGCCGCTCGGCCTGCAGTTTTTCCTCATCGACCTCGGCCTGACGCAGGGTATTGCGCAGCACCAAAGGGTCGATCTCAGCCAGCCACTGGCCCTGGCTGACCTTGTCGCCAAGCTTGACCTTCAGCGACTTCAGCTGGCCAGACACCTGGGCACCGACATCCACCTGCTTGATGCCTTCGAGCATGCCGCTGGCCAGCACCGCGTTCTCGATATCGCCACGCTCGACGGTGGCGGTGATGTATTGCGGTGGCTTGGCCGGCGCCTGGATGGCGTACAGGCTGATGCCGGCGACCAGGGCCACGGCCAGGCCGAGGCTGTACTTGCGGAATCTGGACTTGTCCATGAACACTCACTTTCCTCTGTAATTCGGATGCATCGGCACCTGTGGGAGCGGGCTTGCCCCGCGAACACCGGCACTGCCGGTGCCAGCCACCGCGTTGCCTGCTTCGCGGGCATGCCCGCTCCCACAATGACCGCTGTTATCTGCACGATCGGTGCTGGCTCATAGTCATTGGCTAACCTTTCCGTGCTGCACTGCCTGGCTGTCATGCCACCAGGCTGCCAGGCTGAATACATCCGGCACTTTCAAAATGCTGAAGTGGTCGCCCGGACCCTGCCACAGCGCCAGTTGCGGCATCAGTTGCTGCCAGCCCTCCTGCATCGCCGCATGCTCGCGGGCATTGCCCAGGGCATCCAGTTGCGGGTCATCCACCAATACCAGGCCCACCGGCCCGGTGTAGGTCAGTGTCGGCCGGTAAACCGTGCGCAGTGCCGTGGCAAAGGTGCGCACGGTGCCATCCAGCACCCGTGGCGTGGAGCGTGCGGGCAACAGCCCGTTGCGCACCATGCCCGCGTGCAGTTGCTGCAACTGTTGGTCATCTGTCGCCAGGGCGAAAGCGGCCGGGTCGATACCCAAGGCCTTGCCCGTGGCCAGTTGCAGCGCGTCGACCAGCCGCAGCAAGGCCTCGCCGAAGGTGTACGGCTGGCCACAGGTGCTGCCGGTACCCGGTGCCTCGCTGTCGATCAGGGTCAACGAACGTACCAGCCGGCCCTTGGCTTCGAACCTGGCGGCAATGGCATGCGCCACCCAGCCACCAAACGAATGCCCGACCAGGTTCAGCGGGCCGTGCGGGTACAGCGCTTCGATCGCCTGCACATGGCAGTCGGCTGCGGCTTCCACCGTGCCGTGTGGCACGCTGCCACCGTCCAGGCCGCGGGCTTGCAGGCCATGCAACGGCCATTCCGGCCCCAGCGCTTCGGCAAGGCCAATGAAGCTGGTGACGCTGTCCCCTGCCCCCGGTACACAGAACAGCGGCGCATGGCCGTGTTGCCCGGTCTGGATGGCAACGTGCCCGGCATAGCCCGGCGTTGCCGCAACCGGGCACCTGGCAAGCGCCTGGGTCAAGGCCTGCGCCAAGGTTGCCACGTGCGGCGCCTGCATCAGGCTGCGGTGGTCACCCGGCACGCCCACGATCAGCAGCGGCTGGGTCGGCAGTGCCTCGCGCCAACCAAGCGTCGACAGGCTGTCACTGCCCTGCTCGGCGCGGAACAGGTGCACCGGTATGTTCAAGCTGGCCGGGCGGTAATGCGCCAGGGCATGGCCGTGGGCCAGTTCACGGCTGAAGTAATGCAGCAGTTGCGCATCGCTCATGTTCGCCCACAAGCCATAGAGCAGACCGTGCTCGCGGCAGCTGGCCAGCAAACCGGCAAAGTCCCCCTGCGCAGCTTCCAGCTGCTGCAAGTGCGCGACTTTGCCGGCAGCCTCCGGCCCCTGCGTGCGCCAGAACGTCGTGCAGTTGAGCAACAGTTGTCGTTCCAGCGCATGGGGCCCCGACCAGCGCGCCTTGCCCTGGTCGGCCAGGCGGGGCACATAGCTGTCGATCAGCCCGAGGAATTCGACCGCCTCGTCCGCCCCCAACAACTGGTTGGCCATTTCGAACGCCACGACCCCGCCGAATGACCAGCCTGCCAGGCGGTATGGTCCCTGCGGCTGGACCTTGCGCATCTGCTCGACCTGATAGCGTGCCAGGCACTCCAGGGTGCGCGGCTGCGGCTGGCCGGCCGGTACACCGGGCAACCCGTAGATGGCGAAGTCGCCGCCCATTTGCTGGCCCAGCACCGGGAAGTAGAAATCCAGCCCGGTGAACTCGTGCACCAGGAACAGCGGCGTCTGTGCCGAACCCGGGCGTACCGTGACCACCCCCTGCGCTTCCCGGGTGCTATCGGCAAGCCGGGCTGCCAGCCGCGCAACGCTGGGCTGCTGGAACACGTCGTTGAGCGCTGCCTGCAAGCCTGCCTTGTTGAGCCGGTCGACCAGGCGAATGGCCGCCAGGGAATGGCCACCGAGCTCGAAGAAGTTGTCATGGCGCCCTACCCGCTCAACGTCCAGCAGTTCCGTCCAGATGGCTGCGAGCAGGCCTTCGGTAGCGCCCTGCGGCGCTTCGAACGGTCGGTCGTGTAGCGCACCGGGTTCTGGCAGCGCCTTGCGGTCGAGCTTGCCGTTCGGGCTCAACGGCAGCGTGTCCAGGTGTACGAACAACGCAGGCACCATGAACGCGGGCAAGTGGCTCAGCAACGCTGCGCGCAACGCCTCCAGCGTATGCTGCTGGCCGGTGTAGTAGGCCAGCAATTGCTGTTCGCGGGCGATCACCACCGCCTCGTTGACCCCTGCGATGCCGGTGAGGCACGCCTGGATCTCGCCCAGTTCGATGCGCAGGCCGTGGAGCTTGACCTGGTCGTCGTTGCGGCCGAGGTACTCGATGTTGCCGTCGGCCAGGTGGCGGGCCAGGTCGCCGGTGCGGTACAGGCGTGCGCCGGGTACGAACGGGTCGTCGATGAAGCGCTCGGCGGTGAGCTCGGCGCGGTTCAGGTAGCCGCGGGCGACCTGCACGCCGCCGATGTACAGCTCGCCGGCAACGCCCTGCGGGACCGGTTGTTGCTGGTTGTCGAGGATGTACAGGGTGGTGTTGGCGATGGGTTTGCCGATGGGGGTGCTGTCGGGGGCGGTTGTGCAGTGCCAGGCGCTGACGTCGACGGCGGCTTCGGTTGGGCCGTAGAGGTTGTGCAGTTCGACGGTTGGCAACTGGTCGTGGAAGCGCCGTACCAGATTCCCCGGCAACGCTTCGCCTGAACAGATCACGCGGACCATTTTCGCAAACGGTACATTTTCCGGTGTGTACGCCGTCCCTGTGGGAGCGGGCGAGCCCGCGAAGAACCCAACACGGTGTATGGCACCGGCTTCGCCGGTGTTCGCGGGCGCGCCCGCTCCCACAGGGATCGCGGTGGGGCCGGAGGAGAGGAATACATCCAGCATTGACGGGACGAAATGCAGGGTGGTGATGTGTTCGCGGGCAATCACTTCGCGCAGGTACTCGGGGTCGCGGTGCCCGCCTGGGCGCGCCATGACCAGCCTGGCGCCAGTCTGCAATGGCCAGAGGAACTCCCACACCGACACGTCAAAGCTGAACGGGGTCTTTTGCAGCACCACATCATCGGCACCCAAGCCGTAGGCGTCCTGCATCCACAGCAAGCGGTTGACCACCCCGGCATGCTCGTTCATCACGCCTTTGGGCAAGCCGGTGGACCCTGAGGTGTAGATCACGTAGGCCAGATGCCGCGGGCTCAACCCCGCCACAAGCGGATTGCTGCCTGGCAGATCGCCCCAGACCGGTTGGTCCAGATCAACCAGCAGGCCGGCTTCCGGCACATGCCGGGTAGCCATATGCACCAGCACCGCGACTGGCGCGCTGTCGCTCAGCATGTGCCGTACACGTTCCGCCGGGTAATCCGGGTCGACCGGCACATAAGCGCCTCCGGCCTTGAGGATGGCCAACAACCCAACCACCATCGACAGCCCGCGTTCGACGCAGATCGCTACCCGATCATCCGGTTTAACGCCCAAGCCGATCAGATGATGCGCCAGGCGGTTGGCCTGTTCGTTGAGCTGACGGTAACTCAGTTCGCCCTCTTCAGCCCGCACCGCCACGGCATCCGGCGTGCGCACAACCTGCGCTTCAATCATGCCGTGCAGCGTCTGCTCAAGGTTGTAGTCAACCGCCGTATCGTTGAAATCGAGCAGCAAGCGCTTGCGTTCATGCGCATCGGGCAGCGCGGTATGCGCCGGAACAGCCCGGTCGCCGCTCGCAAAAGCCCACAGTACTTGCTCGAAGTAGCCGGCAAAGCGCTCGATGGTCGCCCGTTCGAACAGCGCTGTGGCATAGACGATGCCACCGGCAAAACCCTCGTCGCGCTCGCCCAGGCTCAGGCTCAGGTCGAACTTGGCGATGTTGGCCGGGCCGCCCAGTGCAGTCACCGCCAGGTCCGCCAGTTGCAGCGCCTGGTGCCCAGGGTTGCCGTCCCAGTCCAGCGACACCTGGTACAGCGGTGTATGCGCCAGGCTGCGCCGTGGGCGCAGCAGCTCGACCACCTGCTCGAACGGCAGGTCCTGGTGGGCCTGCCCCGCCAGCACCACCGCCTTGGCCCGGGCCAGCAACGTTGCCACATCCGGTGCACCCGACACATCCAGGCGCAGTGCCAGGGAGTTGACGAACATGCCGATCAGCCCGTCTACCTCGACCTGCTGGCGGTTGGCGACCGGTGAGCCGATGACCACCTCGTCCTGGCCGGCCAAGCGAGCCAGCAGCACCGCCCAGGCAGCCATGAACAGCATGTACGGGGTAGCGCCATGGCGCCGGCACACCGCCTTGAGTTCGCCGCTCAAGCGGGGGTCCAGGCGCAGTGCGACACTGTCGCCTGCGTACTGCTGGCGCTCCGGCCGCGGCCGGTCCCAGGGCAGGCTCAGCAGTGCCGGTGCGTCGCGCAGTTGTGCGGCCCAGTAGTCAGCCTGCTGTTGCAAGGCCGCGCCACTCAACCAGCGCCGTTGCCACAGGGCGTAGTCGAGGTACTGCACCGGCAAGGCGGGCAGCGGGTCAGGCTGGTGGGTGCTGAAGGCCTGGTAGAGTTCACCCAGCTCCCTGACCAGCACGCCCAGCGACCAACCGTCGGCAACCAGGTGGTGCAAGGTCAGCAACAGCATGTGGTGGTCCTCGGCCAGTTGCAGCACCCGCCCGCGTATCGGCAGGTCGCGGGCCAAGGCAAAGGCCTGGCCGGCTTCTTCACGCAGCAATGCGTCCAGCGCCGGCTGCTCCAGCCCCGGGCAGCCCTGCCAAGCCAGGCTGAACCCGCGGCTGTCAGGTGCCAGTTGCACATGCGGCTCGCCGTCCTGCTCGACAAACTGGCTGCGCAGGCTTTCGTGCCGTTCGATCAGCCGGCGTAGCGCCTGCTCCAGCGCCGCACGTTGCAGCGGGCCTTGCAGGCGCAAGGCGATGGGGATGTGATAGGCCGCGCTGGCCTCCTGCAACTGGGCCAGGAACCATAAGCGTTGCTGGGCGAACGACAGCGGCAGCCGGCCTTCGCGTGGCATGGGCGTGATGGCTGGCAACGCCTGGCCCTCGCGCACCAGGCAAGCGGCGACGGCGGCCAGGGTGTCGTCGGCGAACAGGTCGGTCAGGGCCAGCTCATGGCCCAGGCGTTGGCGCACCTGCGCCAGCATGCGCATGGCCAGCAGCGAATGGCCGCCCAGTTCGAAGAAGCGGTCGTGGCGGCCGATCGGCTGTACGTCGAGCAACTCCGCCCACAGCGCCGCCAAGGCCTGCTCGCGCTCGCCTTCGGGGGCCTCGAACGCGGCCACGGCAAAGTCCTGCGCGCTTGGTGCCGGCAGGGCCTGGCGATCGATCTTGCCGTTGGGGTTCAGCGGCATCCGTGCCAGCGCAACGAAGGCCGATGGCACCATGTACTCCGGCAACCGGCCGCGCAGGTAGCTGCGCAGCTGCAAGGCATCCAGCGTAGCGTCCTGGCGGGTGTACCAGGCCACCAGGCGCAAGGGCCCAGTTTCATCGGCAACGGCCATCACCAGCACTTCGCCAATACCCGGAGCCTGGGCAAGTTGCTGCTCGATCTCGCCCAGTTCCATGCGGAAGCCGCGGATCTTCACCTGGTCGTCATTGCGCCCCAGGCACTCCAGCTGGCCATCGCCGCGCCAGCGCACCAGGTCGCCCGTGCGGTACAGCCGAGCACCGGGCTGGTTGCTGAAGGGGTCGTCGATGAAGCGCTGAGCCGTCAGTTCGGCACGGTTCAGGTAGCCCAGGGCCACGCCATCGCCGCCAATGTACAGTTCCCCGACCACACCCTGCGGTACCAGCCGTTGCCAGGCATCCAGCACATACACCTGGGTATTGCCGATAGGCCGGCCAATGGGTACCTGGGCGGCGTCGTCTGCCAGGTCGCGCACCTCGCAGGTAACCGCGAAGGTGGTGGTTTCGGTTGGCCCGTAGCCGTTCAGCAAACGCAACCCCGGTGCCTGTTGCAGCAAGGCCCGGAAGGCTGCCGGTTCGGCACGCTCGCCACCGCTGATCAGCACGCGCAGCGTGGCCAGTGCTTCGGGTACCAGTTGCACGTACTGGTTGAACAGCGCGGTGGTCAGGAACAGCACGCTGAGCCCCTCCTCCACCAGCGCCGCGGCAAAGCGCGGTGGATCGATCAGCGTGGCGTGGTCGATCACGCGCACCTGGCCACCGTTGAGCAGTGCGCCCCAGACTTCGAAGGTACTGGCGTCGAATGCAGGGTTGGAAACAAACCCGACCCGGTCGCTGTCCAGCAGCTCGGCATAGCCGTTGTTCAACACCAGGCGCGCGATTCCCCGGTGCGGCACGCACACGCCCTTGGGCTTGCCGGTCGTACCGGAGGTGTACATCACATAGGCGGCGCTGGCGGCATCCTGCGCCAATGCCGGGTTGTGCCCGGGTTGGCGGTCGAGCGCCAGGCCATCGAGCTCGATGCGCTGCGCCGGCAGGTCAGCCGCAACCTCGCTGGAGGTCAGCAACAGCGCCGCTTGGCAGTCCTCGAGCATGAACGCCTGGCGCTCGGCGGGGGCATGGATATCCAGCGGCACATAGGTGGCGGCGCACTTCAGCACGGCCAGTTGCGCCACCAGCAGCGTTAGCGACCGTGGCAGCAGGATGGCCACGTTGGCGCCCGGCAGTACGCCGTTGGCGATCAGGTAATGAGCCAGGCGGTTGGCGCGCTCGTTCAGCTCGCCATAGCACAGTGCCTGCTCGCCCTGCACCGCCGCCAGGGCCAACGGGTGACGGGTGACGCGCTGCTCGAACAGGCGGTGCACGGCCGCGTCTCGCGGATACGGGTACCGGGTGGCGTTGCAGGTGTGTAGCAAGGCCTGACGCTCTATTGCATCGACCAGTTCCACCTGTGCCAGCACCTGCTGGGCGTCATCCGCCATCGCCCACAACAGGCGCTCGAAATACCCCATGTAACGCTGCACGGTCACGGGGTCAAACAGCGCCGTGGCGTAGTCGAGGCTGCCGACCAGGGTGTCGCCACGTTCGCCCAGGTTGAGCGTGAGGTCGAACTTGGCCACTGTCGCGGCCTGGGCCACGGCCTCCAGCTGCAAGCCCTGCAAGTGCAACGCCGCGCCCTCGGTCGCCTGCCAGTTCAGGGAAGTCTGGAACAGCGGTGTATGCCCAAGGCTGCGTGTCGGGCGGAGCATTTCCACCACGTGCTCGAACGGCAGGTCCTGGTGGGCCTGGGCTTCCAGCACTCGGCTGCGCACCTGCTGTAGCAGCGCTTGGCCGGTGGGCGCCGCACTGCTGTCAATGCGCATCGCCAGGGTGTTGACGAACAGCCCGGCCAGCGGCTCCAGCTCGGCCCGGCCGCGCCCCGCCACCGGACAACCGACCACCACCTCCGGCTGGCCTGCCAGGCGGCCGAGCAAGGCCGCCCAGGCAGCGAGCACGGTCATGTACAGCGTTACCCCGTGGCGCTGGGCCAAGGTCCGCAATGCGGCCGTCAGGCGCGGTTCAAGCTGCAGCGCCAGGCTGGCACCGGCAAAGTCCTGGCGCTCCGGACGTTGACGGTCAGCAGGCAGCTTGAGCAGCTCAGGTGCACCTTCCAGCATTTGTTGCCAGTAGGTCGCCTGGCGTTGCAACTGGTCACCGGCCAGCCAGCGGCGCTGCCACACGGCGTAGTCGCCGTACTGGATGGCCAGCGGCGGCAGCGGGTCATCACTGCCGTTGCACAAGGCTGCGTATTGGGCGCTCAGCTCGTGGGTCAGCACGCCCAGCGACCAGCCGTCGGCAACGATATGGTGAACAGTCAGGGCCAGCACATGCTGTTGCGCCCCCAGGCGCAGCAGGTTGGCCCGCAGCAGCGGCCCGTGGGCCAGGTCGAACGGTGCCGCGGCAAAATCGCGCAGGCGGCCCGGCACGGCCTCGGCGGCTGCGTCTTCACAGTGGAACCAGTCGGCGCCGGGGATCGCGGCAATCACCACCTCGGCGCTGTCATCGCGCGGGATGAAGCGGCTGCGCAAGGTCTGGTGGCGCTCGATGATGCGCAGCAGCGCGCCTTCCAGCGCAGCGGCATCCAGCGGCCCGCGCAGCCCCAGGGCCAACGGCACGTTGTAGGCCTGGTTCCCGCCTTCCATCTGCGCCAGGAACCACAGCCGCTGCTGGGCGAACGACATCGGCAAGGCCTGCTCGTGCGCGACCGGCATAATCTGCGGCAGCTCGCTGCGCCCGGCAGTGGCGAGCACCTGGGCAACGGCAGCGAGCTGCGGGTTGGCAAACAGCTGCGCCAGGCTCAGCTCCACGCCCAGGCGCAGGCGCACCTGCGACACCATGCGCATGGCCAGCAGTGAGTGGCCGCCCAACGCGAAGAAATGGTCACTGCGCCCTACCCGCTCGACCTGCAACAGTTCCGCCCAGAGCTGCGCGAGAGCTTGCTCCAGCTCGCTTTCCGGCGCCTCGTAGGCCTGCTCGAACAGTGCTGTACGCCCAGGCCTTGGCAGCGCCCGGCGGTCGAGCTTGCCGTTGGCCGTGAGCGGCAGTGCCGGCAGCTCGACGAAAGCTACCGGCACCATGTACTCCGGCAAATGCGCCTGCATCTGCGTGCGCAGGCCTTCCGGGGTAAGTGGCTGAACGTCGGCCTTGGCCGTGAAGTAGGCCACCAGTTGCGGCTGCCCGGGCTGGTCCTCACGCGCGATCACCACCGCTTCGTCGATACCGGCCAGGGTCGCCAGGCGGCTTTCGATTTCGCCCAGTTCGATCCGCACGCCACGGATCTTCACCTGATCGTCGTTGCGGCCCAGGTAATCAAGCGTGCCATCGGCCAGCCAGCGCACCAGGTCACCGCTACGGTACATGCGCCCGGCCGCCACGAACGGGTCGTCGAGGAAGCGTTCGGCCGTCAGCTGCGGGCGGTTCAGGTAGCCACGGGCAACCCCGGCGCCGCCGATGTATAGCTCGCCGGGCACGCCCAGCGGCACCGGTTGCAGGTGCGCATCGAGTACATACAGCCGCGCGTTGTCCACCGGCTTGCCGATATGCAGCACACTCCCCGCCTGCAACGCCCCGGAGCTGGCCACCACGGTGGTTTCGGTCGGCCCGTAGTTGTTGACCACGGCAAAGCGCTGGGTGCGGTTGAACTGGCGCAGGCGGTCGCCACCGATCAGCAGGGTGCGCAAGGTCGGGTGTTCCAGTTGGTGGTTGAAGGCATATTCAGCCACCGGGGTGGGGAGGAAGCTCACGTCCAGCGGCTGTGCCTGCCACCAGGCGAGCATGGCGTCGAGGTCGTCGTGGCCCTCGGTCGCGGGGGCCAGGTGCAGCGTGGCCCCGGCGCACAAGGCCGGCCATACCTCCCAGGCCATGGCGTCGAAGCCAAAGCCGGCCAGGCTCGAGGTGTGCCGGCCCTGGCACAGGTCGAAGGCACGGCAGTGCCAGTCGACCAGGTTGTTGACGCTGCGGTGTTCGACCATCACGCCTTTGGGCTGGCCGGTCGAACCCGAGGTGTAGATCACATAGGCCAGGTGGTGCGCGGCAAGCCCTTGAACGGTCGGGTTGCCGTCGGCTGCCGGCCAGCTCGGCTGATCCAGCAACAGCAGGGGTACGTCAACATGCGCAAGGCGATGGCGCAGCGCCTGTTGCGTCAGCACCACCACCGGGCTGCTGTCTTCCAGCAGGTAGCCAACGCGCTCGTCCGGGTGCGCCGGGTCCACCGGTACATAGCCGGCGCCGGCCTTGAGCACGGCCAGCAAGCCCACCAGCGTTTCCAGGCCGCGCCGGGCCACCACCGCAACCCGCTCGTCCGGGCGCACGCCAAGCGCAATCAAGTGATGGGCCAAGGCATTGGCCTGCTGGTTTAGGGCGGCATAGCTCAGCTGCGCGCCGTCACTGGTCGCGGCAATGGCTTGCGGGACGCTGGCGGCTTGCTGCTCGAAACGCTGGTGCAGGGTAAGGTGCTGCTCGTAGCTGGCAGCGCAGGTGTTGAAGCCTTCCAGCAGTTCTTCGCGCTCAGCGGCGGGGAGCATGCCCAGCCGGTTCACGGCCACTTGCGGGGTTTGCAGCAGGCTGTGCAGGGCCTGTTGCAGGTAGGCGCAGACCCGCTGGGCCGGCACTTCGGCGCTGGCCAGCAGGGTCAGGCGGAAGGCCTCGCCGAGGTCGTCCACGCTCAAGGTCAGCGGGTAGTTGGTGGCCTCGGCCGACTCGACAATGTCGATGCCGGCCAACGCGGCCCGACGTGGTTGGGCACTGCCCGGCGCGCTGTGGCGGTAGTTGAGCAAGGCATTGAACAGCGGCGCTGGCGCAGCCACGCCACTGCAACGCTGGGCCAGGGCCAGTGGCGCATGTTCATGGCGCATCAGTGCGCTCAGGCGCTGATGGGTGGCGCGTACGGCGCTAGCCAGGTCGGCGCCGCCCAGGTCCACCCGCAGTGGCAAGGTGTTGATGAAGATGCCCAGCGCCCGGTCAGTGGCTTCTGCGCCCAGCAGGCGGCCCATCAGCACGGTGCCGAATACCACCTGCTCACGCCCGGTCAGGCCGCCCAGCACCCGGCCCCAAGCCAGGTGAAACAGGCTGGCGACACTCACCCCCAGGCTGCGGGCCTGGGCACGCAGCCCTTGGCACAGGGCCGGTGGCAGCTCGAGTTGGTGCTCGTTGTGTGCCGGGCCTGCGCCCTGTACGTCCTGCAGCCCGTAGGCCAGGGTGGCTTCGTCGATATCGCCGAGCATGTCGCGGAAGAACGCTTCGTGCCCGGCTTCGCTGATACCCAGCACCGCTTGTGCCACGTAGTTGCGAAACGGCACCGGTGTGCCCAGCTGCGCCTGCTCGCCACTGAGGAAGGCAATCAGCTCGTGGCGCACCACATCCAGCGCGCTGTGGTCCATGGCGATATGGTGGAACTGCAAGATGGCGGCGAGGCTGCCGTCGGCCTGCGGCGCTTCACGCAGCAGGCGCATCAGCGGCGCCTGGGTCAGGTCGAGCCATTCGCGCCCCGGGGCATCGGCAGGCAGGCTCAGTACCGCCAGCTCGGCGTGGCGCCATACCACCTGCACCGGCGCTTCCAGCCCCTGCCAGTGCACCGAGGTGCGCAGGATGTCGTGGCGGGCGATTACCCCGCGCAAAGCGTCGGCGAACGCCAACAGACGCGCCTCGCTGGCGAACACGAAGCGCGCCTGCATCACGTAGGGGTCATGGTCGGTGGCACTGGCGTGGTGGAACAGCATGCCTTGCTGCAACGGCGCCAGTGGGTAGATGTCCTGCACATTGGCCGCACCGCCGGGGATTGCGCCGACGATGCTGTCCAGGCTGGCCTGGTCGAGCGTGACCAGGTTGAGCATGGGCGGGGTGATGTGCGTGCAGCCTTCCGGGATCAGGTTGCCCGGCACCTGCACCGCGCCCTGCTTCACCGCCACGTATTCGCCACGCTCGATCATGCCGACCAGGGTGGGCTTGTGCGCCCGCAGTTGCGCCACCAGGGTGGTGTCGGTCAGTGCCTGGCGGTTGCCCTGGACCACCAGCTGGCCATCCTTGAGTGCCAGTTGCACATTGTGCGCGGTCAGTGTTGCCAGTAATTGGTTGATGCTCACAGGACGATCTCCATGCTGTCTGTGATGGCTGCGTAGCCGGCCAGGGTCGGTTGGTCGAACAGGGCGCGCACATCGGCCTCCAGGCCTTGCTCACGCAGCCGCGACGTCAGTGTCACTGCCAGCAGCGAGTGGCCGCCCAGTTCGAAGAAGTTATCGTGGCGCCCTACCCGCTCCACGCCCAGCAGCTCGCACCACAGTGCAGCCAGCAGGGTTTCGGTTTCGCCTTCGGGGGCGGCATAAGGGCGCTCCTCGATGGCACCGGGTGCAGGCAAGGCCTTGCGGTCGAGCTTGCCGTTGGGGCTCAGCGGCAGTGCTTCGAGGTGCATGAACTGCGCCGGGACCATGAATTCCGGCAGGTGCGCGAGCAGCGACGTGCGCAGGGTTTCGAGGGTTAGCGCCTGGCCGGTGTAATAAGCGATCAGGCGTTGGTCGTGAGCGAGCACCACGGCCTCCTTGATACCGTCGATGGCAGTGAGGCCGGCCTGTATTTCGCCCAGTTCGATGCGCAGGCCACGCAGTTTGACCTGGTCGTCGTTGCGGCCCAGGTACTCGATGTTGCCGTCGGCCAGGTGGCGGGCCAGGTCGCCGGTGCGGTACAGGCGTGCGCCGGGTACGAACGGGTCGTCGATGAAGCGCTCGGCGGTGAGCTCGGCGCGGTTCAGGTAGCCGCGGGCGACCTGCACGCCGCCGATGTACAGCTCGCCGGCAACGCCCTGCGGGACCGGTTGTTGCTGGTCGTCGAGGATGTACAGGGTGGTGTTGGCGATGGGTTTGCCGATGGGGGTGTTGTCGGGGGCGGTTGTGCAGTGCCAGGCGCTGACGTCGACGGCGGCCTCGGTTGGGCCGTAGAGGTTGTGCAGTTCGACGGTTGGCAATTGTGCGTGGAAGCGCCGTACCAGATTCCCCGGCAATGCTTCGCCCGAACAGATCACGCGGACCAATCGTGGGATCGGTGCATTGTCCGGGGCACACGCCGACCCTGTGGGAGCGGGCGCGCCCGCGAACACCGGCGAAGCCGGTGCCATGCACCGTGTTGGATTCTTCGCGGGCGCGCCCGCTCCCACAGGAATTGCAGTGGGGCCAGATGAGAGGAACACATCCAGCATTGACGGGACGAAATGCAGGGTGGTGATGTGTTCGCGGGCAATCACTTCACGCAGGTACTCGGGGTCGCGGTGCCCGCCTGGGCGCGCCATGACCAGCCTGGCGCCGGTCTGCAATGGCCAGAGGAACTCCCACACCGACACGTCAAAGCTGAACGGGGTCTTTTGCAGCACCACGTCATCAGCATCCAGGCCGTAGGCGTCCTGCATCCACAGCAACCGGTTGACCACCCCGGCATGCTCGTTCATCACGCCTTTCGGCAAACCGGTGGAGCCCGAGGTGTAGATCACGTAGGCCAGGTGTCGCGGGGTCAGTTCATCCACGGTCGGGTTGCTGGCAGCCAGGTCGCCCCAGTTCGGGTGATCAAGATCAATCCGCAGGCCGGCTTCCGGTACTTGCCGGGTAGCCGCATGCACCAGCACCGCCACTGGCGCGCTGTCGCTCAGCATGTGCCGTACCCGCTCTGCCGGGTAATCCGGGTCGACCGGCACATAAGCGCCACCCGCCTTGAGGATGGCCAGCAACCCAACCACCATCGACAGCCCGCGTTCGACGCAGATCGCTACCCGATCATCCGGTTTAACGCCCAACCCGATCAGATGATGCGCCAGGCGGTTGGCCTGTTCGTTGAGCTGACGGTAAGTGAGTTCGCCCTCTTCAGCCCGCACCGCCACGGCATCCGGCGTGCGCACAACCTGCGCTTCAATCATGCCGTGCAGGGTCTGCTCAAGGTTGTAGTCAACCGCCGTGTCGTTGAACGCCACCAGCACGCGCTGGCGCTCCTCGGCCGGCAATACGGGCAGGCACTGCAACGGCAGCTCCGGCTCATGCTCCAGGGCTTCGACCATGCCTTGCAACACCTGGTCCATCTGCCCGCAAATGCGCGCCGCACCCACTTCGACCGGTGTCATGGCCACCAATCGGAAGCCCTGCCCGGTGTCGTCCACGTTCAGGCCCAGCGGGTAGTTGCTGCGTTCCTGGCTTTCCAGGCTGTCGATACCCGCAGTCGCCTGTTTCTGGCTGGCGGTGGCCTGGCTGCTGTGGCGGTAGTTGAGCATCGCGCTGAACAATGGCTGCGGCGCCGCGACACCGCTGCAACGCTGGGCCAGGGCCAGCGAGGCATGCTCGTGGGCCAGCAGCACACTGAGCGACTGGTGGGTGGCATTGGCACCTTCGCGCAGGCTGACGCCGGCAAGGTCGATGCGCAGCGGCAGGGTGTTGATGAACATACCCAGCGCGCGTTCGGCGCCCTCGCCACCTTGCAGGCGGCCTAGCAGTACCGTACCGAACACCACCCGCGGCTGGCCGCTCGCAGCGCCCAGCAAGCGTGCCCAGGCCAGGTGGAACAGGCTGGCGACGCTGATGCCCAGGTGCCGCGCCTGCGCACGCAGGCGTTGCGCCAGGGCTTCATCCAGCCACAGCTGTGCTTCTTCGATGTCGCGGCCATCGCCTTGCACATCGCTGAGGCCGAACGGCAAGGTCGGCTCGTCGATATCGGCCAGTTGCTCGCGGAAGAACGCCTCGTGCTCGGCCTGGCTGATGCCCAGGCGGGCCTGGGCCACGTAGTTGCGGTAAGGCACCGGGGCATGGGCTGGTTCGGTGCTGCCCTGCAGGTAGCCGATCAGTTCCTCGGCGACCACTTCCATGGCGGTGTGGTCGAGGATGATGTGGTGGAACTGCAAGGTGGCTTCGATGGGGCCGTCCGAGTCGGTGTGGAGCAGGCGGATCAGCGGGGCCTGGCTCAGGTTGAATGCGGCGGTGGATTCTTCGCGGGTGAACCCGCTCCCACAGGGGGCCGTGGCAAGCGGAGGGACTTCGCGCAGGACCACCTGGACGGGTTGCGGCAGGCCTTCCCAGAGGATGGCGGTGCGCAGCACGTCGTGGCGGGCGATGACTTTGTCCAGTGCGGCGGCGAAACGGGCCAGGTGCTCGCGGCTGGCGAAGGCGAAGCGCGATTGCAGGACGTAGGGATCGTGCCCGGCCGCACTCAGGTGGTGGTAGAGAATGCCCTCCTGCAACGGCGCCAGCGGGTAGATGTCCTGCACGTTGGCGGCACCGCCCGGCACCTGGGCGACGATGCGCTCGATGGCGGCCTGTTCCAGCGCCACCAGCGGCAGCATGGCGGGGGTGATGTGGTTGCAGCCAGCGGGGATCAGGTTGTCGGGCACCTGCACCTCGCGCACTTGGCCCAGGGTGGCGGCCAGAGCGGCGATGCTCGGTTGGCCGAACAGCGTGCGCACATCCACCTGCAAGCCTTGCCGGCGCAGGCGTGCAGTGAGGTTGACCGCCAGCAGCGAGTGGCCGCCCAGCTCGAAGAAGTTGTCGTGACGGCCCACCCGCTCGACCTGCAACATGTCGGCCCACACCAACGCCAGTGCGTTTTCGACTGCGCCTTGTGGCGCCTGGTATGCCTGACTGGCCAGCTGGGCCGGGTCCGGGTCTGGCAAGGCTTTGCGGTCGAGCTTGCCGTGGCGGGTCAGCGGCAACCCAGCCAGGCGCGTGAACGCCAGCGGTACCAGGTGCGCCGGCAAGCGTGCCTGCATGGCCTGGCGCAAGGCGTCCGGCGAGACCGGCGCGCGTTCGGTGAACCAGGCCAGCAGGCGCTCGCCACGCACCAGCACCACGCCATCGGCAACGCCTGGCTGGGCAGCCAGCACGCTTTCGATCTCGCCCAGCTCTACCCGTACGCCACGGATCTTCACCTGATCGTCGTTGCGGCCCAGGTAGTCCAGGGTGCCATCGGCATTCCAGCGCACCAGGTCGCCGCTGCGGTACATGCGCGCATCGGCCTCGGTGCTGAACGGGTCGGCCAGGAAGCGCTCTGCGCTAAGGGCGTCACGCTTGAGGTAGCCGCGGGCCACACCGGCACCGCCGATGTACAACTCGCCTGTCGCGCCCACCGGCACCGGCTGGCGCTGCGCGTCGAGCACGTAGACGCGGGTATTGGCGATCGGCTTGCCGATGTGCAGCAGGCCGCCCGGGGTCAGGCGCCCGGAGCTGGCCACTACGGTTGTTTCGGTGGGCCCATAGTTGTTGACCACGTCAAAGCCTGGGTCGTGCTCGAACTGGCGCAGGCGGTCGCCACCGACCAGCAGCGTGCGCAAGGTCGGGTGCTGGCGTTCGCGGCGCAGTGCCTGCTCGGCGACGGGGGTCGGCAGGAAGCTGACCGCCAGCGGTTGCTCCAGCCACCAGTCCAGCAGTTCGTCGACGTGTTCACCGGCAACCTGCAGCGGTGGCAAATGCAGCACCGCCCCGGTACACAGCGCCGGCCAGACTTCCCAGGCCAGCGCGTCGAAGCCGAACCCGGCCACGCTGCTGGTGTGGCTGCCTGCGCCGACGGCAAAGGCCTCGCAGTGCCAGTGCACCAGGTTGGCCAGGGTCGCATGCTCGACCATCACCCCCTTGGGCTGGCCGGTCGAGCCGGAGGTGTAGATCACGTAGGCCAGTTGCCGATGGCCCAACCCATCTACCTGCGGGTTGCTGTCGGCTGCGCCTTGCCAGGCATCCTGGTCCAGCACCACACGGGCGGTTTCGCCGACCAGTGCTTGCGTTGCAGACTCCACCAGCACCAGCGCGGGGGCACTGTCGTCCAGCAGATAGCCGATACGCTCCGCCGGGTAAGCCGGGTCGATTGGCACATAGGCCGCACCGGCCTTGAGCACCGCCAGCAGGGCAACCTGGCGGTCCAGGCTGCGTGGCAGGCACAGTGCAACGCGGTCACCCACCTGCACGCCCCGTGCAATCAGGTAGTGGGCCAGGCGGTTGGCGCTGCGGTTGAGCTCGCCGTAGCTCAGCACCCGGCCATCCTGCACCAGGGCAGCAGCCTGCGGCGTGCGGGCCGCCTGGGCTTCGACCAGTGCATGCACGGTCTGCCCGTTCGGGTAGCTACGCTGGGTGGCATTGAAGGTTTCCAGCAATTGCTGGCGTGCGGCCTGACCAAGGATCGGCAGCGTGCTGACCGCCACATCTGCTGCCTGCTCCAGTGCCTGGACCAACGCCTGCAGCGCCTGGCGCATCCAGCCTGCCACCCGCTCGGCGCCCACGCCTTGCTGGGCCAGTACGCTCAAGGCAAAGCCTTCGCCCAGGTCATCGACGCTCAGGGTGAGCGGATAGTTGCTGCGTTCCTCCCCGCCCAGCAGGCGCACACCCTGGGCGCCGGCAGCGGTGCCGCCGGCACTGCTGTGGCGGTAGTTGAACAAGGCGCTGAACAGCGGCGAGGACGCCGCCACGCCGCTGCAGCGTTGGGCCAGGGCCAGCGAGGCATGCTCGTGGGCCAGCAGCGCCGACAGCCTTTGGTGGGTCAGGCGCACCGCCTGCTGAACCGGCGTCGACAGGTCGATGCGCAGGGGCAAGGTGTTGATGAACACGCCCAGCGCCCGGTCCGCCCCTTCACCGCCTTGCAGGCGGCCCATCAGCACCGTGCCGAATACCACGTCGCTGCGGTTGGCCAGCACGCCCAGCACCCGCGCCCAGGCCAGGTGCGCCAGGCTGGCGGCACTGACGCCCAGTTGCCGGGCCTGATCGCGAAGGCTGCGGGCCAGCGTGGCGCTCAGGGCCAGGTGGGCTTCTTCGATGGCATGCCCTTCGCCTTGCACATCGGCCAGGCCGAACGGCAGGGTCGGCTCGTCCAGGTCACCCAGCATCTCGCGGAAGAACGCTTCATGGCCGGCATCGTCAGCCGCCAGGCGCGCCTGGGCCACGTAGGTGCGGTACGGCACCGGCGCGGGCAACTGCTCGCCCTGCCCCGCCATCAGCGCCTGCATTTCGCCGGCGATCACCTCCATGGCGGTATGGTCCAGAGCCAGGTGGTGGAACTGCAGGATCGCCACCACCCGCTGGTTGGCCGGGTCGGCCGCATGCACCAGGCGCAGCAGCGGTGCGCAGGCCAGGTCCAGGCGCTGGTGACGGGCGTCGAAACGCGCCTGCAACGCATCTATCACGGCCACGTCGCCAAGGCCTTCGACCGCCGTGACGCTCATGCACGCCTTACGCCACACCACTTGCACCGCTTGCTCCAGGCCTTCGCTGACCACGGCGGTGCGCAGGATGTCATGGCGGTCGATCACCTGCTGCAAGGCAGCGGCCCAGCGCTGCAGGTCGGCCAGGCTGTCGAACGCCAGGCGCGATTGCAGCAGGTACGGGTCGCCCTGTTCGGCGCTGAGGTGGTGGTAAAGGATGCCTTCTTGCAGCGGTGCCAGGGGGTAGATTTCCTGCACGTTGGCCGCGCCGCCCGGCACGCAGGCAACAATACGGTCGATGCTGGCCTGGTCCAGTTCGATCAGGCTGAGCATGTCCGGGGTGATGACCTGGGCATCTACAGGTACCCGGTTGGCCGGTACCTGCACCTCACGGCCAGTACCGACTGCCGCGGCCAGTGCCGCCAAAGTCGGTTGGGCGAACAGCACACGCACATCGGCACCCAGGCCGGCCTTGCGCATGCGCTCGACCAGGGTCACGGCCAGCAGCGAATGGCCGCCCAGCTCGAAGAAGTGGTCGTGGCGCCCGACCTGCTCAACCTTCAGGGCCTCTGCCCAGATAGCGGCCAGGGCAACCTCCACTTCACCTTGCGGCGCCTCGAAGGCACGGCTGACCAGCGCATCGGCGCCCGGTTGCGGCAGTGCGCGGCGGTCGAGCTTGCCGTTGGCTGTCAACGGCAGCTCGGCCAGGCACACGTAGGCAGCCGGCAGCATGTAGTCTGGCAGTTGGCCCTGCAGTCGAGCGTGCAGTTCGGCCACTACCGGTGCCGCCGTGTGTGCGCTGAAGTAGGCCACCAGGCGTTTGTCGCCCGGGGTGTCTTCACGCAGTACCACGGCGCTGTCGCGAACGCCGTCGCACTGGCCGAGGCACGCCTCGATTTCCCCCAGCTCGATACGGAAGCCGCGCAGCTTGACCTGCTGGTCGGCACGGCCCAGGTAACGCAGCGTGCCGTCGGCCTGCCAACTGGCCAGGTCACCGCTGCGGTACATGCGTGCCCCTGGCTGGCGGCTGAACGGGTCGTCGAGGAAGCGTTCGGCGCTGAGTGCGGGCTGGCCAAGGTAACCCAGGGCCACGCCATCGCCGCCGATGTACAGCTCACCAACGGCGCCTACCGGCAGCGGTTGCCGGTGGGCATCGAGCACATAGCAACGGCCATTGCCGATCGGCTTGCCAATCGGGATGCTGCCCTGGCCGACGGTGGTTATTGCATGGGTGGTGCTGAAGGTAGTCGCCTCGGTCGGGCCGTAGCCATTGAGCAAGTGCTGCGGCGCGCCGTCGCGCAATACCCGGGCGACCACCGCCGGGTCCAGCACGTCACCGCCCACCATCAGGTAGCGCAGTTTGGCGAAGGCTGGCAGCAAGGCTTCGGCAAACTGGTGGAACAGGCCTGCGGTCAGCCAAAGCACGCTCACGCCCCGCTCCAGCAGCTCGTCACGCAAGGCCTCGCGGGCCAACACCTGCTGCTGGTCGATGACCACCACGCGGGCGCCATTGAGCAGGGGCGCCCAGACCTCCAGGGTACTGGCGTCGAATGCCGGGTTGGAGGCGAAGGCCACGCGGTCCTCACGGGTGAACTCGGCGAAACCGTTGTTGATCACCAGGCGCACGATCGCCCGGTGCGGCACCTGCACGCCTTTCGGAGTACCGGTGGAGCCCGAGGTATACATGATGTAGGCCGCGCTGTCGGCGTTCACCGGCAGGTCCGGCGCATGGCTTGGGTAGGCGGTCAGGTTGCAGCGATCCAGCTCGACCCGCAGGGCATGACCAGGCTGCGTTTCGCTGGCGAGCGTGAGCAGCACGCGGGCCTGGCTGTCGTTGATCATGAACGCCTGGCGTTCGGCAGGCGCATTGCTGTCCAGCGGCACGAACACCGCCGCGCATTTGCTGACGGCCAATTGCGCAGCCAGCAGTTCAAAGCTGCGCGGCAGCAGCAACGCTACACGGTCACCCGGGCTGACACCCAGGCCCAGCAGGTGGTGAGCCAGGCGATTGGCGTGCTGCTCCAGTTGCAGATAGGTCCACTCACGCTTGCCGTGCACCACGGCGGTAGCCTGTGGGGTGACCGCGGTATGGGCACCGAACAGCCGGTGTAGCGCATGGTCCCGCGGGTAATCGCGGCGGGTTGCGTTGAAGCCTTGCAGCACCCGTTCGCGCTCGCCCGGCGCCAGTTGGCTCAAGGCATGCAATGGGGTGGCCGGGGCATGTTGCAGGGCATCGGCCAGTTGCTCCAGGGCCGTCGCGAGCAGGCGGCACACCTGCCCGCCGTCCACCTGTGCCAGCGCCTGCACGGTCAGGACAAAACCATCACCCAGGTCATCGACATTGACCACCAGCGGGTAGTTGCTGCGCTCATGGGCGGCCACCTGTTCGATGCCTTGCCACGCCTGGCGCAGTTCTACCTTGGCCGGGGCGCTGTGGCGGTAGTTGAGCAGGCTGGTGAACAGCGCCTGGGTAGCCGGTACGCCGCTGCAACGCTGGGCCAGGGCCAGCGATGCCTGTTCGTGGGCCAGCAGCCGCGCCAGACGCTGGTGGGTCAGGCGTACGCCATCGGCGGCCGCTGCCGCACCAACGCTGACGCGCAAGGGCAAGGTGTTGATGAACATCCCCAGCGCCCGCTCGGCACCCTCGCCGCCTTGCAGGCGACCCAGCAATACCGTACCGAACACCACCTCTTCGCGCCCGGACAGCTGCGCCAGTACCTGCGCCCAGGCCTGGTGCACCAGGCTGGCAACACTTACGCCCAGTTGCCGGGCCTGCTCGCGCAAGCGTACAGACAGTGCGCCATCCAGCGCCTGACGGCTGTCATACACCTCGCCGGCATCGCCTTGCACATCGTGCAGGCCGAAGACGACAGTGGGTTCGTCAATGTCACCCAGCAGTTCGCGGAACAGTACTTCGTCGGCCTGGGTGTCGGCGCCCAGGCGGGCCTGGGCCACGTAGTTGCGGTAAGGCACGCTGGCCTCGACGAGCGGCTGGCCTTGCAGCACGGTGGTGATTTCGGCCACCAGCTGCTCGACCGCTGCGTGGTCAAGGATGATGTGGTGGATCAGCAACGTGGCTTGCAGGCCACTTTCGGCCTGCTCGGGCAGCAGCCGCACCAGCGGCGCCTGGTTCAGGTTGATGCCAGCGTGGGTCTGTTCGCGGCCCAAAGCGCTAGCGACCGATGGCGTATTGCGCCATACCACTTGCACCGGTTCGTCAAGGGTTTGCCAGTGGATGCTGGTGCGCAGGATGTCGTGGCGGGCAATGATCTGGTCGAGCGCGGCGGCAAAGGCATCCAGCTCGGCCTGGCCAGGGAAGGCGAAGCGCGCCTGCAACACGTACGGGTCGGCGCCGTTGCTGGCCAGGTGGTGGTAAAGAATGCCCTGTTGCAGGGGCGCCAGGCCGTAGATGTCCTGGATGTTCTCGGTACCCCCGGGCACCTGCGCGACCAGAGTGTCGATGGCAACCTGCGAAAGCTCGGCCAGCGGCAGCATGGCCGGGGTGATGTGTGAGGTGCCTGCGGCAATGCGGTTGGCCGGCACCGCCACCCGGGTTCCAGCGCCCAGTGCTGCCGCCAGCGCGGCCAGGGTCGGTTGGCCGAACAATACACGGATATCGGCATGCAGGCCTTGTTCACGCAGGCGTGCAGTGAGGGTGACGGCCAGCAGCGAATGGCCGCCCAGTTCGAAGAAGTTGTCGTGGCGCCCGACCTGCTCCACGCCCAGCAGCTCGGCCCAGATGGCTGCGAGCAGGCGTTCGGTAGCGCCTTGCGGGGCTTCGAACGGGCGGTCCTGCAGCACACCGGGTTCAGGCAGCGCCTTGCGGTCGAGCTTGCCGTTGGGGCTCAGTGGTAGTGCTTCGAGGTGCATGAACTGCGCCGGGACCATGAATTCCGGCAGGTGCGCGAGCAGCGACGTGCGCAGGGTTTCTACCGTTTGCGGCTCACCGGTGTAGTACGCGACCAGGCGCTGGTCCTTGGCGAGCACCACCGCCTCCTTGATGCCGGCAATGGCAGTGAGGCCGGCCTGGATCTCGCCCAGCTCGATGCGCAGGCCACGCAGCTTGACCTGGTCGTCGTTGCGGCCCAGGTACTCGATGTTGCCGTCGGCCAGGTGGCGGGCCAGGTCGCCGGTGCGGTACAGGCGTGCGCCGGGTACGAACGGGTCGTCGATGAAGCGCTCGGCAGTGAGTTCGGCCCGGTTCAGGTAACCACGGGCGACCTGCACGCCGCCGATGTACAGCTCGCCGGCAACGCCCTGCGGGACCGGTTGTTGCTGGTTGTCGAGGATGTACAGGGTGGTGTTGGCGATGGGTTTGCCGATGGGGGTGCTGTCGGGGGCGCTGGTGCAGTGCCAGGCACTGACGTCGACGGCGGCTTCGGTTGGACCGTAGAGGTTGTGCAGTTCGACGGTTGGCAATTGTGCGTGGAAACGCCGTACCAGACTTCCCGGCAAAGCCTCGCCCGAACAGATCACTCGGACCAATCGTGGGATCGGTGCATTATTGGAGGCATGCGCCGCCCCTGTGGGAGCGGGCGAGCCCGCGAACACCGGCGAAGCCGGTGCCATACACCGTGTTGGATTTTTCGCGGGCGCGCCCGCTCCCACAGGGATTGTGGTGGGGCCGGAGGAGAGGAATACATCCAGCATTGACGGGACGAAATGCAGGGTGGTGATGTGTTCGCGGGCAATCACCTCGCGCAGGTACTCGGGGTCGCGATGCCCGCCTGGGCGGGCCATGACCAGCCGTGCGCCGGTCTGCAATGGCCAGAGGAATTCCCAGACCGACACGTCAAAGCTGAACGGGGTCTTTTGCAGCACCACGTCATCGGCACCCAGGCCGTAGGCGTCCTGCATCCACAGCAAGCGGTTGACCACCCCGGCATGCTCGTTCATCACGCCTTTCGGCAGGCCGGTCGACCCTGAGGTGTAGATCACGTAGGCCAAATGCCGCGGGGTCAACCCCGCCACAAGCGGATTGCTGCCACGCAGATCGCCCCAGATCGGCTGGTCCAGATCAATCAGCAGACCGGTTTCCGGCACATGCCGGGTAGCCGCATGCACCAGCACCGCCACTGGCGCGCTGTCGCTCAGCATGTGCCGCACACGCTCTGCCGGGTAGTCCGGGTCGACCGGCACATAAGCGCCGCCGGCCTTGAGGATGGCCAGCAACCCAACCACCATCGACAGCCCGCGTTCGACGCAGATCGCTACCCGATCATCCGGTTTAACGCCCAACCCGATCAGATGATGCGCCAGGCGGTTGGCCTGTTCGTTGAGCTGGCGGTAAGTCAGCTCGCCCTCTTCGGCCCGCACCGCCACGGCATCCGGCGTGCGCCCAACCTGCGCTTCGATCATGCCGTGCAGGGTCTGTTCAAGGTTGTAGTCAACCGCGGTGTCGTTGAAATCGAGCAGCACGCGCTGGCGCTCCTCGGCCTGCAACACGGGCAGGCGCTGCAACGGCAGCTCCGGCTCATGCTCCAGGGCTTCGACCATGCCTTGCAACACCTGGTCCATCTGCCCGCAGATGCGCGCCGCGCCGACTGCGGCAGAGGTCATGGCGACCAGACGGAAGCCTTCACCCAGGTCATCCACGTTCAGGCTCAACGGGTAGTTGGTACGCTCCTGCCCTTCCAGTACCTCAATGCCTTCCCAGCCTTGGCGCTGGGTGGCATCGGGCTCGGCACCATGGCGGTAATTGAGCATGGCGCTGAACAGGGGCAACGGTGCGGCCACGCCACTGCAACGCTGGGCCAGGGCCAGCGAGGCATGCTCATGGGCCAGCAGAGCGCTGAGCCGCTGGTGCACGGCCCGGGCGGCGCTTTGCAGGCCGATATCGGCCAGGTCTACGCGCAGGGGCAAGGTGTTGATGAACATGCCCAGCGCGCGCTCGGCACCCTCGCCGCCCTGCAGGCGGCCCAGCAGCACGGTGCCGAACACCACGCTGTGCCTGCCGCTGGCAGCCGCCAGCAACCGCGCCCAGGCCAGGTGGAACAGGCTGGCAACACTGATGCCCAGTTGCCGGGCCTGTTGCCGCAGGCGTGCGGCAAGCTCGGCCGAGAGTGGCAGCTTGGCCTCCTGCATGTCGCGGCCGTCGCCTTGCACGTCACCAAGGCCGAACGGCAAGGTCGGCTCGTCGATATCGGCCAGTTGCGCGCGGAAGTATGCCTCGTGCCCGGCCTGGCTGATGCCCAGGCGGGCCTGGGCCACGTAGTTGCGATAAGGCACTGGGGCATGGCTTGGGGCCGGGGCGCCTTGCAGGTGGGCGGTGAGCTCTTCGCCGACCACTTCCAGGGCGGTGTGGTCGAGGACGATGTGGTGGAACTGCAAGGTGGCTTCGATCGGGCCGTCCGAGTCGGTGTGGAGCAGGCGGATCAGCGGGGCCTGGCCCAGGTCGAGAGCGGTGTTGGGTTTTTCGCGAGCATGCTCGCTCCCACAGGGTTCGTGTGCAATCGTAGGGACTGCGCGCAGGACAACCTGCACGGGTTGTGGCAGGCCTTCCCAGAGGATGGCGGTGCGCAGCACGTCGTGGCGGGCGATGACTTTGTCCAGCGCGCTGGCGAAGGCTTGCAGGCGTTCGCGGCTGGCAAAGCGCAGCCTGGAATACAGCACGTAGGGGTCGTGCTCGGCGCTGAGGTGGTGATAGAGGATGCCCTCTTGCAACGGCGCCAGCGGGTAGATGTCCTGCACATTGGCGGCGCCGCCGGGTAACTGGGCAATGATGCGGTCGATGCCAGTCTGGTCCAGGTCGATCAGGCTGAGCAGCTGCGGTGTGATCTGCGTGCAGCCTGGCGGAATGCGGTTTTCCGGTACGTCCACCTGTTGGTCGGCGCCCAGCGTGGCGGCCAGGGCCGCGATGGTCGGCTGGCCGAACAGGGTGCGTACATCAACTTGCAGGCCCTCCAGGCGCAAGCGCGCGGTCAGGCTGACGGCCAGCAGGGAATGGCCACCGAGCTCGAAGAAGTTGTCGTGCCGACCGATCTGTTCAACCCCCAGCAACTCGCTCCACAGCCGGGCCAGCAAGGTTTCGGTGCTGCCCGTGGGTGCTTCGTAGGGCCGCCCGTGCAGGGCCGCATCCGCTGCTGGCAGCGCCTTGCGGTCGAGCTTGCCGTTAGGGGTCAGCGGCAACTGCTCCAGGTGAATGTACAGGGCCGGCACCATGTAGTCCGGCAGTTGTGCCTGCACTGCCTGGCGCAGGTTGTCCGCAGGCTGCGCGGTACCTGTGTAGTAGGTGACCAGGCGTGCGTCATCTACCGCGAGCACGACGGCCTCGCGCACCCCCGCTACGCGACTCAGGCTGGCTTCGATCTCACCCGGTTCAATACGCAGACCACGCAGTTTGATCTGCTGGTCGGTACGGCCAAGGAACATCAGGTTGCCATCCCGGTCCAGGCGCACCAGGTCACCACTGCGGTACAGGCGCTCACCCGTGACGAAAGGGCTGGCGATGAAACGCTCGGCCTGCTGCTCCGGCAGGCCCAGGTAGCCACGCGTTACACCCGCGCCACCGATGTGCAGCTGCCCGGCGACGCCCCACGGCACAAGCTGGTCGTCACCGTCGAGCACATACAGCCGGGTATTGTCGATGGCCCGGCCGATTGGCAAGGCACCCTGGGGCACTTCCTTGTCTGGTTGCAGCGTCCATACGCTGCAATCCACCGTGGTCTCGGTGGGGCCGTAGACGTTATGCAGGCGTACCTGCGGCAAGCGCTTGCGCACCTGGGCTGCCAGGGCGCTGCTCAGCTCTCCACCGCCACAGACGATGTCGGTCAGGCTGCTGCAGTGGCTGCTCTCGGGCTGCTCGATGAACTGCTGCAGCAAGGCTGGCACGAACTGCACCACTGCCACCTGCTGCGCCTGGATCAGCTGCGCCAGGTAGGCCGGCTCGCGCTGGCCGTCGGGGCGGGCCAGCACCAGGCGCAAACCGCTGCACAGCGGCCAGAACAGCTCCCAGACCGAAGCGTCGAAACTGACCGGGGTCTTGTGCAGCACGCCACCCTCGCCCGCTGTGGGGCAAAGGCGGCGGCTCCAGTGCACCAGGTTGACCACGTTGCGGTGCTCGACCATCACGCCCTTGGGCACGCCGGTAGAGCCGGAGGTATAGATCACATAGGCCAGGTGGTGGGCGCCAAGCCCGGCAATACGCGGGTTGCTGACCGGTTGCTGCTGCCAGCAAGGCTGGTCCAGGTCGACCCGTGGCAGCTGGGCGGCTGCGGCTACTTCGCGGGTGGCGCCATGCACCAGAACGGCCAGCGGTGCGCTGTCGGCCAGCATGTGGCGGATGCGCTCGGCCGGGTAGCCGGGGTCGACCGGTACATAGGCAGCACCGGCCTTGAGAATGGCCAGCACGCCGATGACCATGTTCAGCCCACGCTCGATGCAAATCGCCACCCTTTCATCGGGGCCGGCACCCAGGCCGATCAGGTGGTGCGCCAGGCGGTTGGCCTGTTCATCAAGCTGGCGGTAACTCAGTTCCCCCTCTTCGGCCACCAGTGCGATGGCATCGGGTGCACGACGCACCTGCGCCTCGAACAGGCGGTGCAGCGGCTGCTCAAGGTCATGGGGCTGCGGTGCAGGCTGCGTCAGTAGCTGTTGGCGCTCGGCCTGGGTCAGCACCGAAAGTTGCTGCAACGGCAAACCGGGCTGGTGTTCGAGTGCGTCCAGCAAGCCGACCAGCACCTGCTGCAATTGCTCGCACAGGCGCTGGGCCCCCACCTGCGCCGTGACCTGCGCGCTGATGCGCAGCCCGTCGCCCAGCTCATCGACGTTGACGCTGATCGGGTAATTGCCATGCCCGCGCGGGGGCAACACCTCGATGCCCTCCAGGGCTTGCTCACGCGCCTGCTGCTCGCTGGCCGTGGCGCCATGGCGATAGTTCAGCATGGCGCTGAACAGCGGTGCCGGCGAGGCCACGCCGCTGCAACGCTGGGCAAATGCCAGCGAGGCGTGCTCATGCACCAGCAGCGTCGCCAGCCGTTGATGGGCCTGGCGCACCGCTGCACGCACATCCAGCCCTTGCAGGTCCAGGCGCAGTGGCAAGGTATTGATGAACATGCCCAGGCCCCGGTCGGCACCGGCGCCACCTTGCAGGCGCCCTAGCAGGACGGTGCCGAACACCACGCTGGACTTGCCGCTGGTGGCCGCCACCAGGCGTGCCCAGGCCAGGTGCAGCAGGCTTGCGGTGCTTACGCCCAGTTGCCGGGCCTGACGATGCAGGCACTGGTACTGGGCGTGCGGCACCATCACGCTGGCCAGTTCGAACTGGCTGGCCTGGCCCTGCAGGTCGCAGAGGCCATAGGGCAAGGTCGCTTCGTCGATGTCGCCGAGTTGCGCGCGGAAGAACGCTTCGTGTTCCGCATCACTGATGGCCAGGCGGGCCTGGGCGACATAGTTGCGGTATGGCACCGGCGCCTGTGTGGGCTCCAGGCCGTGCAGGTGGTCGCGGATTTCGGCCAGCACCACTTTCATGGCCGTGTGGTCGAGGACGATGTGGTGGAACTGCAGGGTGGCCTGGATGGGGCCGTCTGATTCGCTGTAGTGCAGGCGGATCAACGGGGCCTTGCCCAGGTCGAGATCGGTGCCGTCTCGTTCGCGAGCATGCTCGCTCCCACAGGGTGATTGCGCAACCGCAGGGACTGTTCGCAAGACCACCTGGACGGGTTGCGCCAAGCCGTCCCAGAGGACGGCGGTGCGCAGCACATCGTGGCGGGCAATGACCTTGTCCAGCGCGCCGGCAAAGGCTTGCAGGCGTGCCAGGCTGTCGAAGACGATGGGCCATTGCAGCAGGTAGGGGTCTGCCCCGGTCGCGCTCAGGTGGTGGTAGAGAATCCCCTCCTGCAACGGCGCCAACGGGTAGATGTCCTGCACATTGGCGGCGCCGCCAGGTACGCTTGCGACAATGCGGTCGACCGACCCTTGATCCAGTGCCAGCAATGGCAGCATGTCAGCAGTTATCCGTGTGCAGGCAGCCGGAATACGGTTTTCCGGCACGGTGACCTGCCGGCCTTGCCCCATGGCAGCAGCCAGGGAGGCTACCGTCGGCTGGCCAAACAGCACGCGCACATCCGTTGCCAGGCCTTGTTGGCGCAAGCGCTCGATCAGGCTGACGGCCAGCAGCGAGTGGCCGCCCAGTTCGAAGAAGTTATCGTGGCGCCCTACCCGGTCGACACCCAGCACGTCGGCCCAGGCTGCCGCCATGGCAGCTTCGGTCTCGCCCACAGGGGCTTCATAGCTGTGTCCCACCAGGTCGGTGGTGTCCGGCTCGGGCAGCGCGCGGCGGTCGAGCTTGCCATGGCTGGTAAGCGGCAGTTCATCCAGGCGGATCAGCGCTTGCGGCACCATATGCGCCGGCAGGCAGGCTTGCAGCGCCTGGCGCAGGCCCTCGATCGCCACGGGTGCGGTTACGGTGAACCAGGCCAGCAGGCGCTCACCGCGCACCAGCACCACGGCATCGCCGATGCCGGCCTGGGCCGCCAGCGCTGCCTCGATCTCGCCCAGTTCCACGCGTACACCGCGGACCTTCACCTGGTCGTCGTTGCGGCCCAGGTAATCCAGCGTGCCGTCGGTGTTCCAGCGCACCAGGTCGCCACTGCGGTACATGCGCGCACCCGGCAGGCGGCTGAACGGGTCGGCCAGGAAACGCTCTTGCGTCAGTTCAGGGCGGTTGAAGTAGCCACGCGCTACCTGCGCGCCGCCAATGTACAGCTCGCCGGTAACCCCCACCGGCACCGGCTGACGGCGCTCATCCAGCACGTACACGCGGGTGTTGGCGATGGGTTTGCCGATGTGCAGCGCCGCGCCCGCGTGTAATACGCCCGAGGTGGCCACCACCGTGGTTTCGGTCGGCCCATAGTTGTTGACCAAGGCAAAGCCCGGGTCGCGGTCGAACTGGCGCAGGCGGTCGCCCCCCACCAGCAAGGTGTGCAGGGTGGGGTGCTGCAGCGGGCGGCGCAATGCCTGCTCGGCAACCGGCGTGGGCAGGAAGCTGACCGCCAGTGGCTGTGCCAGCCACCAGTCCAGCAGTTCATCGACATGCTCGTTGCCGATGTGCGTGGGCGGCAGGTGCAGCGTGGCCCCGGCACACAAGGCCGGCCATACCTCCCAGGCCATGGCGTCGAAGCCGAAGCCGGCCACGCTGGAGGTACGTACGCCGGCCTTAAGGGCAAAGGCCTGGCAATGCCAGTGCACCAGGTTGGCCAGGGTGTGGTGCTCGACCATCACCCCTTTAGGCTGGCCAGTGGAGCCGGAGGTGTACACCAGATAGGCCAGTTGGTGGGCATCCAGGCCGGCAACCTGTGGGTTGTCGGTGCGGCTATGGAAGGCTTCTGGCGAGTCGAGGTCGAGCCGCGGGACCGCGGCCGGCAGCCCGGTGATGTGCGTTTCTGCGAGGACCAGCCGCGGGGCACTGTCGGCCAGCAGGTAGGCAATGCGCTCGGCCGGGTACGCCGGGTCTACCGGTACGTAGGCCGCACCGGCCTTGAGCACGGCCAGCAGGCCGACGATGCGTTCACAGTGGCGGCCCAGGCACAACGCAACGCGGTCACCACGCTGCACGCCATCGGCGATCAGGCGGTGCGCCAGCTGGTTGGCGCGCCGGTTCAGCTCGCCATAGCTGAGCGCCTGCTCACCCTGGCTGACCGCGCTGACATCCGGGGTACGGGCTGCCTGGGCTTCAAACAAGGCGTGTACCGTGTGCCCCTGCGGGTAGGCTTGCGCGGTGGCGTTGAAGCTGCCGAACAGCTGCTGATGGGCCGATTCATCAAGGATCGGCAGGCGGTTCAGCGTAGTGGTCGGGCTTTGTTCCAGCGCCTGGACCAGTTGCGCGACGGCGTTGGCCATCCACCCCGCCACCCGTGCGGCGCCAATGCCGGGCACGGCCAGCACGCTAAAGGTAAAACCGCTACCCAGGTCGTTGACGCTAAGGGTCAGTGGGTAGTTGCTGCGCTCTTCGCCGCCCAGCAGGCGAACGCCCTCCCAGATGCCCTCGCCTTCGCGCGGCGCATCGTCGGCGCTGTGCCGATAATTGAGCAAGGCACTGAACAGCGGTGCCGCAGCAGGCACGCCGCTGCAGCGCTGGGCCAGGGCCAGCGGCGCGTGTTCGTGGGCCAGCAGCGACGACAGGCTGCGGTGGGCCGCGCGTACGGCGGCATGCACCTGCGCAGTGGTGTCGACCCGCAGCGGCAAGGTATTGATGAACATGCCCAAGGCACGGTCGGCACCCTCGCCCCCTTGCAGGCGGCCCATCAGAACGGTGCCGAATACCACGTCGTCGCGGTTGGCCAGCACCGCGAGCACCCGCGCCCAGGCCAGGTGCATCAGGCTGGCGGCACTCACGCCCAGTTGCCGGGCCTGGCCGCGTAAACGCTGGGCCAGCCGGTTGTCCAGCGCTTGCGTTGCACTCTGGATATCACGGCCATCGCCTTGCACGTCGGCATGGCCCAGCGGCAAGGTTGGCTCATCGACGTCGGCCAGCATGTCGCGGAAGAACGCTTCATGCCCCCCCTGGTCGCCCAGGCAAGCCTGGGCCACGTAGTTGCGGTACGGCACGGCGGGCGGCAGGGTGTGCCCCTGGCCGAACAGCAGGGCGCGCATCTCGCGGGCGACCACGTCCATGGCGGTATGGTCGAGGGTAAGGTGATGGAACAGCAACACCGCCACCACCTGCTGGTTGGCTGGGTCGAGGCTGTAATACAACCGGGTCAGCGGCGCCTGGCCCAGGTCGATGCGGTGATGGCGGGCGTCGAAGCGCGCGTGCAGCTGGTCGATGCGTGCCACACCGGCCTGCTCGGGCAAGTCGTCGACTTCGCAGACGCACAGTGTTGCCTGGCGCCACACCACTTGCAGCGGCTGCGCCAGGCCCTGCCAGTGCACGGCCGTGCGCAGGATATCGTGGCGGTCGATCACCTGTTGCAAGGCCCCGGCCCAGGCCAGCAAGCGCTCGACACTGTCAAAGGCCAGGCGGGTCTGCAGCAGGTACGGGTCGCCCTGTTCGGCGCTCAGGTGGTGGTACAGCACCCCTTGTTGCAGCGGTGCCAGCGGGTAGATTTCCTGCACGTTGGCGGCGCCGCCCGGCACGCTGGCGACAACCTGGTCGATGACCGCCTGGTCCAGTTGTACCAGGCTGAGCATGCCCGGGGTAATGTGCTCGGCCCCCAGCGGCACGCGGTTGGCCGGCACCTCGACTTCCTGGCCCGCCCCCACTACAGCGGCCAGCGCCACCAGGGTCGGCTGGGCGAACAGCACCCGTACGTCGGTCACCAGCCCTGCCTTGCGCAGGCGCTCGACCAGGGTCACGGCCAGCAGTGAATGGCCGCCGAGTTCGAAGAAATTGTCATGCCGCCCCACCCGCTCGACACCCAGCACCTCGGCCCACACCTGCGCCATGGCGGTTTCGGTAGCGCCCTGCGGTGCCTCGTAATGCTGGCCGAACAGTTCGCCGGTGGCCGGGTCGGGTAGCGCGCGGCGGTCGAGCTTGCCGTGGCTGGTCAACGGCAGTTCGTCCAGGCGGGTGAATGCCTGCGGCAGCATGTGCGCAGGCAGGCTGGCCTGCAACGCCTCGCGCAGGGCCTGTGGGGCTAGCGGCGTGGTCTCGGTGTACCAGGCCAGCAAGCGTTCGCCGCGCACCAGCACCACGGCAGCGTCGATGCCCGGCTGCGCCGTGAGGGCGGCTTCGATTTCACCCAGCTCCACCCGCACGCCACGGATCTTCACCTGGTCATCGTTGCGCCCAAGGTAGTCGAGGGTACCGTCGCTGTTCCAGCGCACCAGGTCACCGCTGCGGTACATGCGGGCATTCGCCTGGGTACTGAACGGGTCGGCCAGGAAGCGCTCCTCGGTCAGCGCCGGGCGGTTGAAGTAGCCCCGCGCCACCTGTGCCCCGCCGATGTACAGCTCCCCGGTCACCCCGACCGGAACGGGTTGCAGGCCTTCGTCCAGCACGTAGACCCGGGTATTGGCAATCGGCCGGCCGATATGCAGGGCACCGCCGGGGGTGATCGGCCCCGAGGTAGCCACTACCGTGGTTTCGGTCGGCCCGTAGTTGTTGACCAGGGCGAAGCCTGGGTCGCGGTCGAACTGGCGCAGGCGGTCGCCACCGACCAGCAAGGTGCGCAAGGTCGGGTGCTGATGTTCACGGCGCAGCGCCTGCTCGGCCACCGGGGTGGGCAGGAAACTCACCGTCAGCGGTTGTTGCAGCCACCAGTCGAGCAGCTCCTCGACATGTTCATTACCGATGTGCGCCGGCGGCAGGTGCACGGTGGCCCCGGCGCTCAGGCTTGGCCACACCTCCCAGGCCATGGCGTCGAAACCGAAACCGGCAACACTGGAGGCATGCGTGGCACTGTCCACGGCAAAGGCCTGGCAATGCCAGTGCACCAGATTGGCCAAGGTGTGGTGTTCGACCATTACCCCCTTGGGCTGCCCGGTGGACCCGGAGGTGTACACCAGGTAGGCCAGTTGTTGCGCATCCAGGCCGGGTACCTGCGGGTTGCTGTCGTCAGCGGCATAGGCAGAGCCCTGGTCCAGGTCCAGTCGCGGGATGTCGACTGGCACGCTGTCGATGGCGCTTTCCGCCAGCAGCAGCGCCGGCGCGCAGTCATTGAGCAGGTAGGCAATGCGTTCGGCCGGGTAGCCTGGGTCAACCGGTACATAGGCAGCACCGGCCTTGAGCACACCCAGCAGGCCAACCAGCCGCCGGGCGTTGCGTGGCAGGCACAGGGCAACCCGGTCACCCAGCTGCACGCCCCGCGCGCGCAATTGGTGGGCCAGCTGGTTGGCCTGGCGATTCAGCTCGCCGTAGCTCAGCGCCTGGGCGCCCTGCTGCACCGCCAGCACATCAGGTGCGCGGGCGGCCTGGGCCTCGACCAGCGCATGCACGGTGTGGCCTTGCGGGAAATGCCGGTCACTGTCGTTGAACTGCTGCAGCACCTGCTCGCGCTCGACCGCTGGCAGCACGGCCAGCGCCTGCAATGGCGTGGCGGGTGCCTGCTCCAGGGCATCCACCAGGCTGTCCAGCACCTGTTCGAATTGCACGCACAAGCGCGGCGCATGCCATTCGGGCAGGCTTTGTACGGTCAGGCGCAGGTCGTCACCCAGGTCATCGACGCTGACAGTGAGCGGGTAGTCGGTACGCTCTTCGGCGCCGACGATATCAATGCCGGGGGCCACCGGGATGATCTCGGCGGCATCCCCGGCGTCACTGTGGCGGTAGTTGAGCATGCTGTTGAACAGCGGCGCAGGCGCTGCCACGCCGCTGCAACGCTGAGCCAGGGCCAGCGATGCCTGCTCGTGGCCGAGCAAGGCGCTGAGCCGGCGATGGGTGGCCAGCAGCCCGTCGCGCACACTGTGCTGACCCAGGTCTATGCGCAATGGCAAGGTGTTGATGAACATGCCCAGCGCCTGCTCACCGCCGTCACCGGTGGTCATGCGCCCCAGCAGCACGCTGCCGAACACCACGGCCTGACGCGCCGAGAGCTGGCCGATCAGCCGGGCAAAGCCCAGGTGCAGCACGCTGGCCGGGCTGACCCCGAGTTGCCGGGCCTGGTTGCGCAAACGCTGGCTGAGCGCCGGCGCCAGGGTCAGGCGTGCCTGTTGCAGGGGTTGCTCGACTTTGCCCTGCTGGCCGAAGGCAAGCGTGGGCTCATCGATATCGGCCAGCATCTCGGCAAAGAAGCGCTCATGGGCCTGTTCGTCGAGGGCCTGACGGGCTGCCGCCAGCACGTCGCGAAACGGCATGGGTGCCGGCAGCTGCGCCGCTGTGCCGGCAAGGTGTGCCTGGATCTCGCGGCGCACGATGTCCAGCGCGGTGTGGTCCATGATCACGTGGTGGAACATCAACAGCGCCACCCACTCATCGCCCTCGCCCTGGGCGTGCATCAGCTGCATCAGTGGGGCCTGACGCAGGTCGAGGCGGTAGTGGCGCGGGTCGAAGCGCTGGCACAGGCTGGCCAGTGCGCTACTGCCGGCCAGCGGCAGGGCCTCGCGCACCAGTGCCGCTTCACGCCAGACCACTTGTACCGGGGCATCCAGGTATTCCCAGTGCAGCGCGGTACGCAGGATGTCGTGGCGCTGGATGACCCATTGCAGTGCCTGGGCAAAGGCCTCCAGGTGGGCCTTGCTGGCAAAGCGCAGCTGCACCTGCGAAAGGTAAGGGTCGCCGTCGGTGGCGGACAGGTGGTGGTAGAGCATGCCCTGCTGCAACGGCGCCAGCGGGTAGATGTCCTGCACATTGGCCGCACCGCCCGGCACGCTGTCGACGATGCGGTCGATGGCGGCCTGGTCCAGCGCTACCAGCGGCAGCATGTCGGGGGTGATGCGAAAGGCCGGGCTGAGCCAGTCGTCATCCTGTTGGGCAAGCATCTCCAGCAAGGCCGGCTTGTGCCGTGACAGCGCCTCCCACAAAGGGTCGTCCAGGGTTTCTTCGTCACCGAGGACGATCAGGTCCTGGTCTTCACGCTGGAGTCGGATTGCACGGGTGGAAAGAGCAGCCATCAGTTCGCTGAAGTGCATCGGTAAGCATCCTGCTTTGCCTGGAAATAGGGATGGTGGACACGCTAATGGATCGTGACCGGGCGGTCTGACATGGGAAGTGGGGACAATTCGGACCTGCGTGGTGCATGGCACCGGCTGCGCCGGTGTTCGCGGCTGAAGCCGCTCCCACAGGTACCACGTCAACCCGAAGCCAGCACAGTCCCTGTGCTGGCTTCTCGGGTCAGAGGCGCCGGCGCTTGCCCAAGCTGGGAATGGTGGTTTGTGGCACTACCACGGCAACCTGCTCGCGCTGGGTGCTGGCCGCCAGCCCCGCCAGTGTCGGCTGGCTGAACAGGGTCCTGGCATCCACGTGCAACCCGGCCTGGCGCATGCGCGCCACCAGGCTGACCGCAAGCAACGAATGCCCGCCCAACTCGAAGAAGTTGTCGTCACGGCCTACCTGCTCGATCTTCAGCACCTCGGTCCAGATCCCGGCCAGCGCTGTTTCAAGCTCGCCCTGTGGTGCCTGGTACTCACGGCTGATCACAGCCTCCGCACCTGGTGCCGGCAGCGCCTTGCGGTCGACCTTGCCATTGGCGCTCAACGGCAACGCCGCCAGCCCCACGAACGCCTGCGGCACCATGTACTCGGGCATGCGCGCCAACAGGTGGCTGCGCAACGCCTCCAGCGCCGGCGCCTGCTGGCCATCGCTGCAGGTGAAATACGCCACCAGGCGCTCGTCACGCATCAGCACCACCGCCTGCCCGACCGCCGGGTGTGCAGCCAGCAAGGCTTCGATTTCGCCCAGTTCCACCCGCAAACCGCGTAACTTGACCTGGAAGTCGTTGCGGCCGATGAAGTCCAGATCGCCGTCGGCGCGGTAGCGCACCAGGTCACCGGTGCGGTACAGGCGGTCGCCCTCGACAAACGGGCTGGCGATGAAGCGCTCGGCCTGCAGTTGCGGCAACCCCAGGTAGCCACGCGCCACGCCGACACCACCGATGTGCAGCTGCCCGACCGCACCCAACGGCACCGGCTGGTCATGGGCATCGAGCACATACAGCCGGGTATTGGCGATCGGCCGGCCGATCGGCGGCGCCTGCGTGGGTAGCGGTGCATGCGCTGGCAAGGTCCAGGCGGTGCTGTCCACGGTGGCTTCGGTAGGGCCATAGACATTGTGCAGGCGCACGTTGGGCAGGTGTTTTCGCACGCTGTGCACCAGGGCCAGGGTCAGCTCACCGCCACCACAGAAAATGTCGGTCAGGCTGGTGCAACGCTCAACACCCGGCTGTTCGAGAAACTGATGCAGCAGCGCCGGCACGAACTTGACGATGCTGACCTGCTGCGCCTGGATCAGCTGCACCATGTACGCCGGGTCGCGATGGCCATCGGGCCGCGCCAGCACCAGGCGCAAACCGGCGGTCAACGGCCAGAACAACTCCCACACCGAACCATCGAAGGTGAAAGGCGCCCGTTGCAACAAGGCATCGCCCGGGCGCGGCGGGCAGATTTGCGAACCCCAGTGCATCAGGTTGCACAGGCCTCGGTGCTCGACCATCACGCCCTTGGGCGCACCTGTGGAACCCGAGGTGTACATCACATAGGCCAGTTGTGACGGCCCCAGCCCCGCCACCTGTGGGTTGTCGGCCGGGTTGGCCTGCCAGCCGATGTCGTCGAGGTCGAGCCAGCGGCATGGCAACGAGGCGAACAGGCCCTGCGTGGCGCCGTGAACCAGCACCAATGTCGGGTTGCAGTCTTGCAGCATGAAGCGCAGGCGCTCTTGCGGGTAGCCAGGGTCCAGCGGCACATAGGCACCACCAGCCTTGAGCACGCCCAGCAAGGCGACCATCAGCGCAACGCCGCGCTCGACGCACACGGCCACCCGGCTGTCAGGGCCGACCCCTTGGGCAATCAGCTGATGGGCCAGGCGGTTGGCCTGGGCGTTGAGGGTTTCGTAGTCAAGGCTGTCGTCGCCTGCCTGCAAGGCAATGGCCTTGGGCGTGCGCCGGGCCTGGGCCTCGAATAGCGCCGGCAGGGTCTGCCAGGTCGGGCTAAGGTTGTCTTCAGTGCGGTTGAAGTCCTGCAACAATCGCTGCAGCTCGCCGTCCGGCACTGTGCGCAAGGCCTGGAGGCCCGCACTGCTGCGGCTGGCGAGTGCATCGCCTAACTGCTGCAAGGCGTTGAGCAAATAGTCCATGACCCGTTGCGCACCGATCGCACGTGGTGCGCGAATGGCCAGTTGCAGCGAGTCCGCCTGTTCATCCACGGTCAGCACCAGCCCATAGCTGTGTACCTCGCTGGCCTCGGCCAATTCCATCCCTGGCAGCACCTGGCCGAACGGCAAGCTACCCTGACGGTAGTTGACCAGGCTGTCGAACAACGCGCTGCCTAATGGCAAACCACTGCAGCGCTGGGCCAGCAGCAGTGGCGCATCTTCATGCGCCAGCAGCGCGGCCAGCCCGGCGTGGGTTTCACTCAGCGCTTGGCCCGCGGAACGCTGCGCCAGGGTGACACGCAGGGGCAAGCTGTTGATGAACATGCCCATGGCCCGACCGGCACCCGGGCCGGCCATGCTGCGCCCCAACAGCACGGTACCCAGCACCACCTCGTCGCGCCCGCCCAGGGTGCCCAACACCTGTGCCCAGGCCAGGTGCAGCAGGCTGGCCAGGCTCGCGCCCTGTTGTCGGGCCTGCTGGCGTAGCGCGGCGACCCGCTCGCTGACCAGGCAGTGGTCGTGGCGCTCCAGCTGCTGCTCATCGACCGTTGTGCCCCCGTACCCACTGATCGGTGCTTGCGGCTCGATACCGGCAAGCTGCTTGCTGAAGAAGGCAGCGTGGCCAGCCTGGCGCTCGGCCTGCGTGCTGGCGGCGACATAGTCGCGGTACGCCACTGGCGTGGGCAAGCGCTCGCCTTGCCCACTCATGAAGGCTTCCAGCTCGCCCAGCAGTATCTGCAGCGATACGGCGTCGTTGACCAGATGATGGAAGCGTAACAGGCCCAGCCAACGCCCCTGCCCGGCATCTTCACTGCACACCAGTGCCATCATCGGCGCCTGGCGCAGATCCAGCGGCCGCTGCTGCGGGTCGAAATGGCTGCGCAACTGCCCGGCGGGGCCGTGCCAGTGCTCAACCGGCAACCGCGCCTGGCGCCAGACCACCTGCTGCGGGTGCTCCAGCCCCTCCCAGCACAGGCTGGTACGCAGGATATCGTGGCGCTCGATCACCTGCTGCAAGGCAACGGTAAAGGCTTGCAGCTGCCCGTGACTGCCGAAGGTAAACAAGGCCTGCTGCTGGTAGGGGTCGCGGGCATCGGTGACATGGTGATACAGCAGCCCTTGCTGCAGAGGTGCCAATGGGTAGATTTCCTGCACGTTGCCAGCCCCGCCCGGCACCGTGGCGACAATCCGGTCAATGGCAGCCTGGTCCAGTTCGGTGAGCGCGAGCATGCCTGGGGTAATCTGCTGGCAACCCGGCAGCACCCGGTTTTCCGGCACCACCGGGCTGTCGACCTGGGTCACGCTGGCCGCCAGGCTGGCCAGGGTCGACTGGCCGAACAGCACCTGTATGTCAGCCTGTAAGCCTTGCTGACGTAGGCGCTCGACCAGTTGCACGGCCAACAGCGAATGGCCGCCCAGTTCGAAGAAATGGTCCTGGCGCCCTACCCGCTCAACCTGCAGCAACTCGGCCCACAGCTGCGCCAACTGCTGCTCGACTGGCCCCTGTGGCGCTTCATGCTCACGGCGCACCTTGGCGCTCTCGTCGGCCTGCGGCAAGGTGCGGCGGTCCAGCTTGCCATTGGTGGTCAGCGGCCAGCGCTCAAGGCGTACATAGGCACCCGGCAGCAACGCAACCGGCAGGCGTTCGCGCAAGTGCTCGTGCAACGCACGCGGGGTCACCGGCGCGTCAGCGATGAACCAGGCCTGCAACTGGCCGTCGCGCAGCATCACCACGCATTCGCGCACGGCCGCATGGCTGGCCAGGGCAGCCTCGATTTCGGCCAGTTCAACCCGTACACCGCGGATTTTCACCTGGTCGTCGTTACGCCCGAGGTATTCCAGGGTACCGTCGGGCAGCCAGCGCACCAGGTCACCGGTGCGGTACATGCGTGCCCCCGCTTGCGGGCTGAACGGGTCGTGCAGAAAGCGCTCGGCCGTCATCTGTGGCCGGTTCAGGTAACCGCGGGCAACGCCCTTGCCGCCCACATACAGTTCACCCACCGCACCGGGTGGCAGCAACCGGCGCTGCTCATCGAGCACGTACAGCCGGGTGCTGGCCACCGGGCCGCCGATATGCAGCGGCCCACCCGCCACGACCTGGCCGGAGGTGGCCACCACCGTGGTTTCGGTAGGGCCATAATTGTTGATCACCCGGTAGCGGCGCTCGCGGGCCAGGCGGCGCAGGCGGTCACCGCCAACCAGCAGGGTTTGCAGGGTCGGGTGCAGCTCGCCCTGGGCAAACGCGTGCTCGGCCACCGGGGTTGGCAGGAAGCTGACATCCAGCGGCTGCGCCCGCCACCAGGCGAGCAAGGCGTCGATGTCTTCGGCGCCATCGCGCACCGGCGCCAGGTGCAGGGTCGCGCCGCTGCACAGCGCTGGCCAGACTTCCCAGGCCATGGCATCGAAACCGAAACCGGCCAGGCTCGACTGCTGCCGTCCGGGGCCCAGGTCGAAGCTGCTGCAGTGCCAGTCAACCAGGTTGGCCAGCATGTGCTGCTCGACCATCACGCCTTTGGGCAAGCCGGTGGAACCGGAGGTGTAAATGACATAGGCAAGGTCGCTTGGCGATTGCGGTGCAAACCGGAACGCCGCGGCTGGCGTGGCGGCCCAGTCGAAACGATCCAGCTCGACTTGCCGAAGGCCGTGGGCCGGCAAGCGTTCGGTCAGCCGGGAAAACGTCAGCAGTACGTCAGGCGCGCTGTCTTCCAGCAGATAAGCCAACCGCTCACGCGGATGAGCCGGGTCAATCGGCACATAGGCGGCGCCAGCCTTGAGTACGGCCAACAGCCCCACCAGGGTGTCCAGCCCGCGCTGGGCGATCAGGGCCACCCGGCGTTCAGGCCGCACGCCCAGGCCTGCCAGGTGTTGTGCCAGCAGTTCGCCACGCCGCTCAAGTTCGCCATAGGTCAGCGCCTGGCCGTTGTGCAGCGCAGCCACTGCCGCCGGCCGGGCCCTGGCCTGGGCCTGGATGCGCTGCTGAATCAGGCCCGCATCAGCCACTGGCGTTTGCGTGGCATGCCACTGTTCGAGTGCGGCATGCTCACTGCCGGTCAGCAGGTCGAATTGGCCAGGCAACGCCTGCGGCTGCTGTAGCCCTTGCTCCAGCACATGCAGCAGGCGCCCGGACAACGCCTGGGCTTCAGCATCGGTAAACCAGGCCCGGTTGTGCACCACGTGCAGCGTCGCCGCATCACTGTGGCTGTTGCAGCGCAGGTGGATACTCAACGGCGTCGGTTCATGGCCGTTGCAGATCATCACGGTATGGCCAGGCGCGTCAGCTATCTGCAAGGCATTGCTGTCTTCTTCGAACGAGACCATCAGTTCGAACAACTGTGGCCGTTCTTCACGCAGCACACCGAGGCTGCGATTGAGTTCACTGAGGGCAAAGCGCTGATGGCGATAGTCCTGTTTCAGCGCATCGCGGATGCCCTCTACCAGCGCGGCGAACGAGCATTCGCGGGCAAAGCCCATGCGCAGCGCACTCACTTGGGTGAACAGCCCCAAGGTTGCCTTGAAGCGGGCGTTGCCGCGGTTGCGCACAGGCAGCCCGACCACCCATTCGTCACGTTGCCAGGTGCGCGTCACGCAAACATGCAACGCAGCCAGCAGCACATGCAGCGGCGACGCTTGCAGCCCGGCAGCAAAGCGGCGCATGCGTGCCAGTAACTGGCTGTCGAGCGCTTGCACCTGTGCGCCACTGGGCCAGTCATTCGCCGGCGCAGTGCGCTCGCGCGGGGCAAACAGGGCGTCGGGCAACTGCTGGTAGCTGGCCAGCCAGTAGTCGCGGTCACGTGCATGCCGCGCTGACGCCTGATACTGGGTATCGTCTGCAATGAAGGCCTGGTAGGAGGCTGCCCCGCGCGGCAAGGGCAGGCCTTGCTGCCGCAACTGGTAGTAGTCGGCAAGCTGCTTGAACCACTGGTCTACCCCCCAGCCATCGAGAATCAGGTGATGGGCCTGCACCGCCAGCAGGTAACGCTGGTCGGCAATGCGGATCAACGTTGCCCCCCATAACGGGCTGGCATCCAGGCTGTAGGGCGTACGCATTTGTGCTTCCAGCAAGGCCAGTGCAGCGGTGAACGGCTCGCTGGCCTGGCGCAGGTCGTGGCAGGCCAGTGGCACGGCCATGTGCGCGGCAAAATACTGGCGGGCAAGGCCGGCTTCGGTGACCAGTACCGTGCGCAGGCCATCATGCTCGGCCACCAGGTGCTGCAGTGCCTGCTGCAACTGCCCGGCATCCACCCTGCCCTGCAACTCCACATACGCGCCGATGTTGTACAGCGGCGAGTCGCCATGGCTGATCTGGTCAAGCCAGATGTCACGTTGGGCAACGGTCAGGGCAAAGGTTTCGACGGCGGGCATGATTCGGCAGGTCCTTCTGGTTGATCATCCGCGGATTCAAGCATCGCCGCCTGCAACTGTATGGCCCGTTAATCCCGGACAATCGCACCTAACGGGGCGGGCTGCTGAAAAACGTGTAGGAAATTAGCCACACCGCGCCATCCACGATGGCCTACGGCACACGGTATACGCCGCGATCAGGCGAGATTCGCCGTGCTTCTGGCGTCAAATAGCCGGCCTGGCGCGAATCTGCGCAAAAACTACCCTGCCCGGCAGCCACCCGCTGCGGCAGATCGGTGGCATTTTCTGTCCCGGTTTTCCATTACAGACGCCCGCCCGGTAGCGGGCTTGAATACGCCCACCCTCCCGCAATGCCAACCCACACGGAGCACTCGACAGCGAGACCACCCGCCGCAATACCCTGAACCGAGGAAGACAAGGAAATGATGCAGACCGACAGCCGCGAATACCGCCCCGACCCACAGCTGTACCTGCAATTGGGGGAACTGATCGCCAGCACCGGCGCTGCAGGCTTTGCCGACCAGATGTTACGCCTGGTCGAAGCACAAGTGCCTGTCCAACGGCTCGAACTCAGCGAATGGACCCTCGATCTGCAGCGGGCCAATGTCAGCCATATCGAAGTACTGGGCAGTGCCGGCCTGCAACCCGCCCACGCTGCCATCGACAACCTGCGCCAACCGTTGCTGCAACGCATCATGCAGATGAAAGACCCGCTGCTGATCGAGTTCAAGGCGCCACAGGGCGCCCTTCATCCGCGCCAGAATGCCCACCAGTGCCACCTGGTGTCGTGCAGTGGCAGCAAACGCTGGGTGATCAGTTTTCATCGTTTGCCAAGCCAGCGCACGTTCTCCCTGAGTGAACTGTCGCAGCTCAAGAGCTTGTCCGACACGCTGCTGCCGCTGGTGGAACACCACGGCCAACTGCTTGATCAAGGCGCCATGCGTCGCGCCGGGTCGCCCCTGGCCGACCTTGAAGCAGGCTCGCTGCGCCATTCGTTTGGTGAGCGGCTGGTGCAGGAAGCGGTACGCCTGTCGACCCGCGAACAGGAGGTGTGCCTGGGCCTGCTGACCGGCGGTACGGTGCCAGAGATGGCCCAGCGGCTGAATGTGAAGAACAGCTCGGTGGAAACCTACCTCAAGCGTGCCACTGCCAAATTGGGGGTCAGTGGCCGCCATGGCCTGGCGAAATGGATGGCCGGTGCCTGACTGCGAGACCCTGCGATGCCCCGACATGTATTGACCTTGTGCGCCGTACTTTTGTGCGGCTGTACGCTTGCCCCTGATTATCAGCGACCTGGGCCTTCCGTGGCGGCACACTTCCCGCAGGGGGCAGCCTACGCCGGCAACCTGTCACCCACCCAGGCGGGCGAGGACTGGCAGCAGGTATTCCGCGACCCGGTACTGCGCCAGTTGATCGACAATGCCCTGGCCAACAACCGCGACTTGCGCACGGCCGCGCTCAACGTCGCGGCCTATCAGGCGCAGTACCGGATCCAGCGGGCCGACCTGCTGCCCAAGGTAACGGCCAATGGCCAGGGCCAGCGCCAGTACTTGCCAAGGGGCATGACCGGCACCGGCCAGGGCGTGATCAGTTCCAGCTATGCCGCGACCCTGGGGGTGAGTGCCTACGAGCTGGACCTGTTCGGGCGGGTGCGCAGCCTCAGCGACCAGGCGCTGCTGACCTACCTGGCCAGTGACCAGGCACGGCGCAGTACCCGTCTGAGCCTGGTGGCGAGTGTCGCCAGCGTGTACCTGACCTGGCGCGCCGACCAGGAACTGCTGACCCTGGCCAACGAAACCCTGGTGGCCGACGAGCGCAGCCTGCGCCTGACCAGCAACCAGCGCCGTGCCGGCACGGTATCGGCTCTGGACCAGATCCAGGCGCGTACCAGTGTCGACAGTACCCGGGCGGCAGTGGCCCGTTACAAGCGCCTGGTGGCGCAAGACCTCAACCAGCTGACGCTGTTGGTGGGCGCCCCGGTGGCCGCCGACCTGGCCGCCCTGCCCCTGGCAACCGAGCAGATTGCCGGGCTGCCAGCCGGGTTGCCATCGGACTTGCTGCAACGCCGGCCCGACATACTCCAGGCCGAATACCAACTGCGCACGGCCAATGCCAATATCGGCGCAGCGCGGGCAGCGTTCTTCCCCAGCATCAGCCTGACCGCCAATGCCGGAAGCACCAGCCCCGAGCTCAACGGCCTGTTCGATGGCGGTTCTGGCACCTGGCTGTTCCAGCCGCAGATCAGCCTGCCGATCTTTACCGCCGGCAGCTTGCGGGCAAGCCTGGACTACGCGCGCCTGCAAAAGGACATACAGGTGGCGCAGTACCAGAAAGCCATCCAGGGTGCTTTCCAGGAGGTAGCCGACGGGTTGGCTGCGCGGGCAACCTATCAGCGCCAGTTGCAGGCGCAGCGCGACCTGGTGGCGTCCAGCCAGCGTTACTACGACCTGGCCGAGCACCGTTACCGGATCGGCGTGGACAGCAGCCTTGTCTTTCTCGATGCGCAGCGCTCGTTGTTCAGCGCCCAGCAGGGGCTGATCAACGACCGTCTGGCGCAGTTGGTGGCAGAGGTGAGGCTGTATGCCGCGTTGGGTGGGGGGTGGAACGAGAGTGACTGAATGCGATGCGGGCGCTCTCGCAGGTGTGGGAGCGGGTTCACCCGCGAAGAATCCAACGCGGTGGATGGCACCGGCTTTGCCGGTGTTCGCGGCTAAAGCCGCTCCCACAGGGAGATGCGCGGGATTGTCAAGTTTTAAACAAGACAATTGCTCCTGCAAAAATGCTTAAACCGCTGTCAGGTGCTCATACAGGATGGTCGCACCGACCAGCATCAGCACGATGCCGCCAATGATCTCGGCACGCTTGCCTACCACCGAGCCCAATGCCCGGCCCAGCATGGTGCCGATGGTGACCATCGTCATGGTCGCCAGGCCGATCGCCGCTGCCGCCACCCAGATGTTCACATCGACAAATGCCAGGCCGATGCCCACCGCCAGGGCATCGATGCTGGTGGCCACTGCCGTTACCGCCAGTAACCAGAACGAGTGCTGGCTTTGCTTCTCCTCCTCCTCTTCATCCGGCTTGAGCCCGGCATGCACCATGTGCGCCCCCAGCAACAGCAGCAGGAAGAAGGCAATCCAGTGGTCCCACTGTTCGACATACTGGCTGGCTGCCTGGCCCAGCAGCCAGCCGATGACCGGGGTTATGGCTTCGATCACACCAAATATCAGCCCGGTGCGCAGGGCTTCGGCCAGGCGAGGTTTGTGCAGACTGGAACCTTTGCCGATGGCGGCCGCAAAGGCATCCGTGGACATGGCGAAGGCAAGGAAAACGAGGGAAATGGGATTCAACGATCAGGCTCCGCCGGGCTACGAGTCAACGACAGCTATCCGCAGGCCCGGCTTGGCCACAGAAAGGTCGTTGGTCTCGCCAATCCGGCTGGATGCACAGGCCATGGCAGGTTGCCAAATATGTTGACCGGTGCGCCTTCGCAGGGGCGCGAAGGCAGGCTACTCCCCAAAGAGTGGGGCGATGATACCAGCGCCAGGTGAAAAAAGCGTGAACGGTTTTATCGGGTGTACACGGGTCTAGACTGAACAGAACCAGCTACCCGGGGGGCTGCCACACGTGGAGGTGTGAGATGAGCCAGTTCAAGCGCTTGTTTGTCATGCTCGGCCCGCAGATGCGCCATACGCCAGCGCTGCAACGCGCGGCGGCGCTGGCGGAATCCAGCGGTGCACTGCTGGATATCAATGTGTTCGTCGACGATGTCGACACCTTTGGCTTGATGAGCGATGGCCGCGAGCGTGAGCGGCTGCTCAGTGACAACCGCCAGTGGCTGGCGGATGAGGCCGAACAACTGGGCAATGCGGGCCTGGATGTGTCCACCGAACTGTTGTTGACCCGCGACCCGCTGGCCAGTGTGCTGGAGCGGGTCGAACGGCAAGGCTGCGACCTGCTGGTCAAGGACGTGCAGCATGAACCGGTGCTCAAACGCCTGCTGGTCACGCCACTGGACTGGCAGTTGCTCAAGGACAGCCCGGTTGCCGTGCATCTGGTCAGCGACATCCGCCTGCCCCTGCCCCGGCAGATTGCCGCGGCGGTGGACCTGAACAGCCACGGAGCTGGCGAGCACCTGGATGAGCAGGTCATACAGGCAGCGCATGCGCTGGCCCTGCAATGCGACGCCGAACTGCACTTGCTGCATGTGTGCGATGCAGCCAAGACCCACATCGCCGATTTCGGCGCCGGTACGGTGACCATGCCGGGTTTCGATGGCAACGTGCGAACCGCGCAGCGGGCGGCATTCAACCGCCTGGGTGACCACCACCAGATCCCGCTGGAGCGCCGGCACTTTCTGGAAGGCGCCGCGATCAGGGCAATTGCCCAGTTTGTCGGCCACAGCCGCGCGGATGTAATCGTGATGGGCAGCCACCGGCATGACGCCATGCAGACATACCTTGGCGGAACGACGGCGCATGTGCTGGAGCATCCGCTGTGCAATGTGCTGGCGATCAAGGCGGTGCGCTGAGGGCTAGTAATCTTGTCTGGCCTCTTCGCGGGCATGCCCGCTCCCACAGGTACATCACAGGCTCAGGACATGTGGAGTAACTGTGGGAGCGGGTTCACCCGCGAAGAATCCAGCACCGATCGGTCTGCTTGGTATCTGGTACACCAGTGCCACTTAAAAAGAATGCATTTGATAATGATTCGTAGTAGTTTCGCGGCGCTTGCCCACCCTTTCTTCAGCGCCCTACTCCAGGATCGTACCGTCGATGCGTCGCACGTTCGTTTCGCTTTGTGTGCTTCATGCTGTCTCCCCGCTGGCCTTTGCCGAGCCTGAACCGCTCAGCGAACCCGCGCAGATCGAACTCCAGGCCCTCAGCATCACCGGCAGCGCCGACAGTGAGCGCGCCGATGGCCCGGTCCAGGGCTACAAGGCCACCCGCTCGGCCAGTGCTACCCGCACCGACACGGCGCTGCACGAAACGCCGCAATCGGTCAGCGTGGTGCCCAAGGATGTGCTGGAAGACACCGGTGCCACGCGCCTGCAGGACGGCCTGGACTACGCCGGCGGTGTGGGCCGCGCCAACAACTTCGGCGGCCAGGGCCTGACCACCTTTACCGTGCGTGGTTTCACTACCGGCGAGTTCTACCGCAACGGGTTCCCGATCAACCGCGGCTACCCCAACGCCCCGGATGCCAATACCGTCGAGCGCCTGGAAGTGATCCGTGGCCCGGCTACCAGCCTGTACGGCCGTGGCGACCCCGGTGGTACGTTCAACGTGGTCAGCAAGCAGCCCCTGCCAGAGTCCAAGGTCACCCTGGGCAGCCAGTTCGATGACCAGGGCATGCACCGCGCCACGCTGGACGCCACTGGCCCACTCAACAGCGACGGCTCGCTGGCCTATCGCCTGAATGTGCTGGGTGAAGGCGGTGAAAGCTTCCGTGACGACGTCGAAAGCGAGCGCTACGATGTGGCGCCAGTCATCAGCTGGCAGGTCAATGACGCCACGAAGATCATCTTCGAGGGCGACTTCATGCGTAACAACCACCCGTTGGACCGCGGCCTGACCCGTTACGCCACCCAGACAGGGAGTGCCTCGCGCGACACGTACATCTGGGAAAAAGGCAGCGACAACCTGCTGCACAATGACAACAACATGGCCCAGGTACGTTTCGAGCACCTGCTCAACGACAACTGGACACTGGCCGGAGGTTTCCAGTTCCTCGATGGCTCGCTCAAGGGGAACGCTGTTGAAGCCAATGGCGCACCGGCAGATGGTCGCACGCTGCAGCGCAACTTCAACTACCGCAAGCTCGAGTGGACCGATCGTGATTGGCAGCTGAACCTGACCGGGCATTTCGATACCGGCGGCTTCAGCCATACTTTGCTGACCGGGGTGGAATACGAGAACTACGACTACAACTCGATCATTCAGCGTTCCTCTGCGGCTAATGGCACCTACCCTATCGACATCTACAACCCGGTCCTGGGCCAGACTCGGCCAGCGCTTACCCGCACCACCACCTGGGACAAGGAAAACCTGCAGACCTGGGCCTTCTTCATCCAGGATCAGGTGGCCCTGACCGAGCGCCTGAAGGCGCTGGCAGGGGTGCGCTTCGAGCGCTTCGAGCATGACTACGACAACAAGCTGACCGATGCCGGCGATTTCAGCAAGGGCGAAAACGGGGTCACGCCGCGCTTCGGCCTGCTCTACGACCTGACCGATACGGTTGCGGTTTATGCCAACACCGCACGCTCGTTCAAGCCCAACAGCGGCACGCCCTTTGCGGGAGGTGGCTTTGATCCGGAAAAAGGCAAGTCCTACGAACTGGGCGTGAAGTGGGAGCCGCTGGATCGCCAGCTTAGTGTGGATGCAGCGGTGTACCACATCGTCAAGGAAAACGTGCTCACCCTGGATCCGGCAAACACCAACTACAGCCTGGCCGCTGGCGAGGTGCGCAGCCGTGGCCTGGATATCAACATTGCTGGCAACATCACGCCGGAGTGGCGTGTGATCGGCGGCTACGCCTATGTCGACGCTGAAGTGACCAAGGACAACCGCCTACCCACCGGCACACGCCTGGCGAACATCCCGCGCAACACGTTCAGCCTGCTCAATACCTACGAGTTCCAGGACGGTTTTGCGAAAGGCCTAGGCCTGGGGGTTGGGGTGAAATATGTGGATGACCGCAATGGCCAGACCGAGGCGGTCACCTACAACATGGACCAGTACACCGTGGTTGACCTGCTGGCTTTCTACAAGGTCAACGAGCACGTGCGCCTGAACCTGGACGTGAAGAACGTGTTCAACAAAGAGTACGACGAGGGGGCGTTCAACCTTTACGCCTACCCTGGGGCACCTCGGACAGTGCAGGCTGGGGTTTCGTATACATTCTGAATGGCTGGGGCCGCTGTGCGGCCCCCTCCTTTAGAAACCTTTGCTGTAGAACAGCGAGTACGACTCGATCCCGTCGTTGGGCTGCTTGATCCCCGCATTGGAATAATGCATTGCACGGATCCCCACCTTCTGCTCACCCGGCAACTTCAGGCCAAAGCCGATGCGGTCTTCGAAGTTCACTGCCGAGCCCATGCGCTGGTCGCCCACATCGGTCTTGGAAAACGCCGCCAGGCCAATACCCGCCTCGATGTACGGGGTATAGGTGAAACCACTGAACTCGTAGGTAAATACCGGGCTGAACGACAACGAATGTGCACCACTGGCGTCACCGCCCTCCCAGTAGGTGTAGGCCGCATCCCAATAGCCGGTCAGGTAACCGGTGCTGCTCTCCAGCCACTTCTTGTCCCAGTCGAACGCCACGCCAATACGGTAAGTCATGTCGCCCTGGCCAGTGGCGCCAACCGCACCGGACACCTGCGCGGCCTGGGCCAGGTTGGCCCCTGCAAAGGCCAGCACTGCAGCGGCCAGCGATGCTGCTAGACGGGTTTTCATCAACGACTCTCCTGATGGTCTACACGGCAAGCGGGGGCTTTGGCCCCTCGATTTTATTGGGTGACCGGCGCATCCAACCCGGTCACACGAAGTAATAGTTTTTTGATTATTGTCCAGATAATCAGAAAGTTGAAAGTGAATTACCACTATTGGCTAATTAGCTTCCTCAGGTGCAGTCTGCATGGCCTGGATGAAGTACTCCGCCCAGGCAAGAGTACATGCGTACTCCTGCCTGTTTTGCGTTAACGCCAGTTCAGGCTCACCGTTGCAGGCGATTTGCCGTTAACGGTCACCATTTGCTGCACCGTCTGCCCTTGGGCGTTGCCAGTCACTTTGTATTTGCCAGGAGGCAACTGCACATACAGCAGTGGCCCGGCATCCGTGACACTGAGTACGGAGTGGCCTTGGGCGCTCTGGATGTCGACATTGGCACCGCTCTCGAACTTACCTTCCGGCCCGGTAGAAAGCTCTATATGCAAGTCGTAGCCTGGGGTTTTGCGCAGGGCATTGGCCTCATCCTGGCCAATGCCTCCCTGAAGATAACGCACGCCGTTCTGTTCCTGGGGTTGCAGCTGAACGGCCTGCATGTCGATGGGGGCATTGAGATCGGCGGCGGCAGCCAGGGTCCATGGCAGCGCCAAGGTGATCAGCAATGCAGCGCCGAGGGCATAGTGATGGTTACGCATGGTACGACCCTCCTTTCGAGGATGGCTTACCTTGTATCTGATCCTTCAGGCGTAACGGTGTTCTGGCGAGGACGTGGTCAGGGTCGTGATATTCGGCACTAACTGATCAAGCTAACGTTAATTTAAATATGAATCATTAGGTTGCACTGGTTTCCTCAAGCAGTTTCACGAACATGCTCAAGCTGCGCGATACCGTGCCCCGACGCCACACCAGCCAGGTTTTCAGGTAGCGGAAATCCTCCGACATGGGCCAGGCACTGACGGTGCTACACCCGGGCATGTTGTCGAGCATGCTGCGCGGCATCATGGCCAGGCCGGCGCCAGCGCTGACGCAGGCCAACATGCCGTGGTACGACTCCATCTCGTGAATCTTGCCCGGCACCGCCTGGTCTTTCACGAACCAGTTTTCGAAGTGGTGGCGATAGGAGCAGTTGGCGCGGAAGGCGTAGATGCTCTCACCGTTCACATCCTGGGCGCGGGTGACTGGCGCGTGGTTGAGTGGCGCGATCACCATCATCTCTTCCTCGAACACTGGCATGCCCTCCAATGTCGGGTGCAGCACCGGCCCATCGACAAACGCCGCCACCAGGCGACCCGACAACACACCTTCAAGCATCGTCCCCGAGGGCCCGGTAGACAGGTCCAGGTCAACTTTCGGGTAGCGCTGGTTATACGCCGCCAGCAAGGCCGGGATGCGTACGGCTGCCGTGCTCTCCAGCGAACCAAGGGCGAAGGTGCCCTGCGGGTCTTCACCGGCCACGGCCAGGCGCGCCTCCTGCACCAGATCAAGGATGCGCCGGGTGTATTCAAGGAAATTCCAGCCGGCAGGTGACAGGCGCAGGCGGCTTTTTTCACGAATGAACAGTTCGACGCCCAAGTCTTCTTCCAACTGCTTGATGCGCGTGGTCAGGTTCGACGGCACCCGATGAATGTGCTGCGCGGCGGCGCTGATGCTGCCCTGCTCTGCCACGGCCTTGAAGATCTCCAGTTGCACCAGGTCCACAGCCTTTCTCCAAACGTGAATGTTTCGCTCATTATTATTCAGTTTTCATTAAAGCCATAGCCCACTAGTCTGGCGTCACTGATTAACAACAACGAGAGTGTCCGCCATGAGCGCGATCAGCAGCCTGACCCACGCCATCTCCCTCGACCCGTACAGCGGCGAGCAGATCGGCGCCTACCCGTTCGATACCGACGCCGCACTGGAAGCGGCGCTGCAACGTGCCAAGGTTGGCTACCGCCAGTGGCGCCAGGTGTCGCTGGGTCAGCGCAGCGAGTACCTGCTCGCCCTGGCCAGCACCCTCGAAAACAAGGCCGAAGCCTTTGCCCAGATGATCAGCCGCGAAATCGGCAAGCCGATCGCCCAGGCCCGTGGTGAGGTCAGCAAGTGCGTCGGCCTGTGCCGCTGGTATGCCGAGCACGGCCCGGCCATGCTGGCACCGGAAGCGACCCAGGTTGAAAAAGCGCGTATCGAATACCGCCCGCTTGGCCCGATCCTGGCCGTGATGCCGTGGAACTTCCCGGTCTGGCAAGTGTTGCGTGGCGCCGTTCCGGCAATCCTGGCGGGTAACACCTATGTGCTCAAGCATGCGCCGAACGTGATGGGCAGCGCCTACCTGCTGGGCGAACTGTTCAAGGATGCCGGCCTGCCGGAAGGCGTATTCGAAGTACTGAACGTGACGCCGGACGGCGTCACCCGCGCCATCAACGACCCTCGCATCGCCGCCGTTACCCTCACCGGTAGCGTGCGTGCAGGCATGGCAATTGGTGCCCAGGCCGGTGCTGCGCTGAAAAAGTGCGTGCTGGAGCTTGGCGGTTCCGACCCGTTCATCGTGCTGGCCGACGCCGACCTGGATGCCGCCGTCAAGGCTGCGGTCATCGGCCGCTACCAGAACACCGGCCAGGTTTGTGCTGCAGCCAAGCGCCTGATCGTGGAAGAAAGCGTTGTCGAGGAATTCACACGCAAGTTTGTTGAAGCCACTCGCGAGCTGAAAATCGGCAACCCGCTGGACGACGCAACCTACATTGGCCCAATGGCCCGCTACGATCTGCGCGACGAGCTGGATGGCCAGGTGCAGGCAACCCTCGCCGAGGGCGCCACCCTGCTGCTGGGCGGCAACAAGGTCGAGGGCGTAGCCAACTTCTACGCGCCGACCGTGTTCGCCAATGTGACCCCGGACATGACCGCGTTCAAGCAGGAGCTGTTCGGCCCGGTAGCGGCGATCATCACTGCCCGTGACGCCGACCATGCGGTGGATCTGGCCAACGACAGCGAGTTCGGCCTGGCCTCGACCATCTACACCGCCGACTATGCGCTGGCCGAGCGCATGACCGAAGCACTGGATACCGGTGGCGTGTTCATCAACGGCTACTGCGCGTCCGACCCCCGCGTGGCGTTCGGTGGCGTGAAGAAGAGCGGTTTCGGGCGTGAGTTGTCGCACTTTGGGGTGCGCGAGTTCACCAACGCCCAGACTGTCTGGCTGGACCGTAACTGATTCAAAACCTTTGGGGCTGCTTTGCAGCCCATCGCGACACAAGGCCGCTCCTACAGGAATATGCGATTCCCTGTAGGAGCGGCCTTGTGTCGCGAAGGGCCGCAGAGCGGCCCCAAAACTATCAATCCCGGACCTGGTCCTTGACCCAGTCCAGCATCCCCCCCGGCACGATCAGCTCATGCCGGGCCCGCGAACACGCGGTATACAACCCCGCCAGCATCCGCGCCCGTTCATTGCGGTTACCCGCCACCTGCGGCGCCACCATCAGCTCCGGTGACACCATCACCCGGGCGAATTCCATGTTCTTTACATCGCGCACCCGGCCGAGAAACAGCTTGGGCGCCTTGTCCCAACGGTAGCGACTCTTGGCTTTGGCAAAATGCTCCGGTGTATAGCCTTTGCGCAGCATGTTGGCCACAGCAAGGAAGGCCTTGTCATCCCCCTTGTCCTGCTCCAGCGCCTGCCAACTGGCATATCGGAACAGCATCGGGTGACGCGGCCGGGTGCCGTAGCGATAGAGCTCGATGCAGTCCTCGACAAACAGCTCGAAGTCCTTGCGTGCGCTTTTCAGCAAAACGAACGGCACGCCTTGGTGGGTCAAGCGCTGGAACCAGCCGAACAAGCCCCATTCGTCATCGACAATCAGCGCCGTGGGTTGCTCAGGCACTGTCACGGCATCAAAAAAACTGACCCGGGTGTAGTGCTCGGCACTGCCACTGAAGGCCGCCTGGATCGCCGCCGGGTGCGCCTGGATCAGTGGGTTGAGCACATTGTCCATGGTGGGCCCCGCACGCAGGGAATGATCGATAAAGCGTTGGCGGATGAAGCTGCCATGGTGTGGGCTGAGGCCATTGAGGTTCTGCAGCTCGTCACCCAACGCAATGATAGACTGCGGGCTGCGGTCCAGGACGGCTAGCATGGGGGCCGACAGCTCGTGGGCCTCGTCGACGATCACGTGGGTATAGCGGCTGTCGATCACATAGCCCGTCAACGACAGCAGTTTGACCCGATGGTAGTCACGCACCGGCAACTGGATTTCCCGTGCAGACGGGCGAATCAGCTCTTGCCAGTACAGCCGCGCTTTTTCCAACAGCACTTCCTGGTCCAGTGGTGAGGTACCAGGCCCGGCCCAAGGCAGATGGTGCAATTGCAGTTGGGTGTCGGCGCTGTGGCAAAACGTGCGCACGGCGCGGACGCACAAGGCAACCACATCACGCGCGGCAAGCGTGCCGATGTCGGGGATGGCCAACCAGCGCACCACTTGCGCGTCCTGCGGGCGCCACGACAGCTTGGTGCGAGAGGGGTCGCGCAGTCGCCAGCCGTTGGCGGTAAGGTCGCGGTTCAGCAATTCGTCGGCCAGTTGGCCAAACGTCAGTGCGGTGTAGGCCGCAGCGTCCTTCACCCGCGCCTGCAGTGCACGCAACTGGCCTTCGGTCAGCGCCAACAGCAGCGTACGCTGTGGCTCCAGCAGACGGGCGAACTGATGAATCAGGAAGGTCTTGCCAGTACCGGCGAAGCCTTGCACTGCCACCGACTCGTCGATGCCACTTAGGAATTCACGCAACAGGCGGTTCTGCTGGTCGCTAAGCATCAGGTCGCTAGCCAGCGATGGCAGGTATACCGGGTGCAGCGGCGTGGCCCGCTGGCGGTAGGTGTCGGCGAACTGGAAATTCCACTGGCCTTCAGCATCCAGCAACTCGTTTGCCTGGTACTCGACTTCTTCCGACAAAAGCGCAATGCCGTTTTCGCCCAACATGCCCAGGCCCATGGCAAAGGCCTCACGATCGAAGTGCTGGGCCACCTGGCCCTGGAAGCGCCCGGGGGCGGCGCTCTCGACTTCGTTGGCGATGCGCACGATTTCGGCGAACCGCCGCTCTTGCGCGTCGGCCGAAGCGGTGGCGGGCTGGCGTGGCAGGTTTTGCACGAACAGCACGGCGGCAGCGTCGAGCACGCTGGCGGTGGTGAAGAAGGCGCTATTGGGCTCACCGGCGAGGCGGTCGGCCTGGTCGCTGGGCAAAGGCAGGTAGAACATCGTGACCTCGGTTGGAATCAGGCCGGCACGATAGCAACTTTCGGCGCTGATTGTGGAATACCTGTGGGAGCGGGCATGCCCGCGAAGCAGGCCACTCGGTGTATGGCACCGGCCTTGCCGGTGTTCGCGGGCACGCCCGCTCCCACAGGTCCCTGCTATATCAATGATTTAGCGGTTGCTTTTCGAGAACAGGTTTACCTTCGAAATGGGCATTGCGCACCGGTTGCGCCTCAATGTCTCGCTGGGAAACTCCTTGAACAACTGTCGATAACTCTCTGAAAACCTTCCCAAATGCCAAAACGACCAACGCATCGCTACTTCGGCCACAGTCCCCTTGCCATCGCGTAACAGATCACGACGCGCACCGTTCAACCGGCGTAGGCGCAACCACTGCGCCGGTGGCATTCCGGTGAATGCCTTGAACGCCTGCTGCAACTGCCGCAGTGAAACCCCTGCAACCTCTGCCAGCTCCAGCAGGTTCAAGGTCTCCTCGGGGCAATCTGCCGCCCACTCGCTCACCCGGCGCATGATCGCCCGTTCTTCGTCACGCCTTCCCAGAGCCACGCCCTCCAGGCGCTGGCTGGCGTTATCAAGGATGAACAGGCAATCCTCCAGCAGTTGCTCCGCCAGGGCCTGCCCTTGCAGCGGGCAATCCGCCCCGCCAAGGCGCGTCAGCGTGGCGCTGAGCCAACTGCCGAACAGTGCGTTCTGGCCACTGCCCAGCGGCACCATGAACAACCCTTCCAGGCGTTGTGGGTCCAGGCCATGGCGGGCCAGGAACGCCTGGTCGAATACCACCGCCACTTCCTGATAGTTCTCTGGGGTGATCCAGATATTGCGGCTTTGCTCGTTCAGCAAATACAGGCTGTTTTCACTGCGGTCGAAACAGAACGCCAGTGAGCCACTCGGGGCTCGAAAAAACTGCTCCACCCGTGTATTGAGCCGCTCCTCATACACCTCCACGCCATCCATCCCCAGCCAGCGAAGTTCACCGCTGAAATGCCCAGGCGACATCTGCCGGTAGTGCTGCTGCCAGCCAGGGGTAGCGCGCACCTGCTCAGAGACATCGGTGGTATGAAAGGCCTGGACTTGCAGCGCATTGGGCGTTGTCACGCGAGTTCCTAGTTGCACTCTTTTGGTGCATTGCTTGCCGAAGAAAATGGATAGATCGGCCCCGGGGGCTGAGACCAAGATAGTCTCCAGCGCGTCACCTGGGAAGCGGTTCACCTGACAAGCCCTGTAACAGCTGCCCGCTCCCACACAAAAACCCAACCAAGAGGTCTGTATGAACGCCCCCTTCGATCAGCTGTACACCTGGCTGAAAGAACACCGCATCACCGAAGTCGAATGCGTGATCAGCGACCTGACCGGCATCGCCCGCGGCAAGATCGCACCCACTGCCAAGTTCCTGCATGAGCGAGGCATGCGCCTGCCAGAAAGCGTGCTGCTGCAGACGGTCACCGGTGACTACGTCGATGATGACATCTACTACAACCTCCTCGATGCCGCCGACATCGACATGGTATGCCGCCCCGACCCAAGCGCTGTGTACCAGATCCCGTGGGCGATCGAGCCGACTGCGATCGTGATTCATGACACCTTCGACAAGCAAGGCAACCCCATCGAGCTGTCGCCGCGCAACGTGCTGAAGAAAGTGCTCAAGCTGTACGCCGACAAAGGCTGGCAGCCCATCGTCGCGCCAGAGATGGAGTTTTACCTGACCAAGCGCTGTGAAGACCCGGATTTGCCGCTGCAAGTACCGTTGGGGCGCTCTGGCCGTGCCGAAAGTGGCCGCCAGTCGTTCTCGATTGACGCCGCCAACGAATTTGATCCGCTGTTCGAAGACGTCTATGACTGGTGCGAGATCCAGGGCCTGGACCTGGATACGCTGATTCACGAAGACGGCCCGGCGCAAATGGAGATCAACTTCCGCCACGGCGATGCGCTGGACCTGGCCGACCAGATCACCGTGTTCAAGCGCACCATGCGTGAAGCGGCGCTCAAGCACAATGTGGCCGCTACCTTCATGGCCAAGCCGATCACCGACGAGCCGGGCAGTGCCATGCACCTGCACCAGAGCGTGGTCGACATCGCCACCGGCAAGCCGATTTTCGCCAACGAAGACGGCAGCATGAGCCCGCTGTTCCTGCACCACATTGGCGGCTTGCAGAAGTACATCCCCAAGCTGTTGCCGATGTTCGCGCCCAACGTCAACTCGTTCCGCCGCTTCCTGCCGGACACCTCGGCACCGGTAAACGTCGAGTGGGGTGAAGAAAACCGCACCGCCGGCCTGCGCGTGCCTACCTCAAGCCCCGAGGCGATGCGCGTGGAAAACCGCCTGCCGGGTGCCGATGCCAACCCGTACCTGGCGATTGCCGCCAGCCTGCTGTGCGGCTACCTGGGCATGGTCGAGCAGATTGACCCCAGCGCGCCGGTACAGGGCCGGGCCTACGAGCGGCGCAACCTGCGCCTGCCGATCACCATCGAAGACGCGCTGCAGCACATGGAAGACTGCGAAACCGTGCAGCAGTACCTGGGCAAGCAGTTCGTTCAGGGCTATGTGGCCGTCAAACGTGCCGAGCACGAGAACTACAAGCGCGTGATCAGCTCGTGGGAGCGCGAGTTCCTGATGCTGAGCGTCTGAACCGCACAGGGCTGCTTCGCAGCCCTCTTTATACCGAACGCCAAGAACAAGACCAACGAGGTGTACCCATGCGTCATCTGCAAGCCCTGATCCCCGCTGCATTCACCCTGCTGTTCGCCACCAATACCCACGCCACCCCTTCGGTGAGCGTGTACAACTGGACCGACTACATCGGTGACACCACACTGGCCGACTTCCAGGCCAGCAGCGGCATCAAGGTGGTCTATGACGTGTTCGACTCCAACGAAACCCTGGAAGGCAAGCTGTTGGCCGGGCGCACTGGCTATGACGTGGTGGTACCCTCCAACCACTTCCTTGCCCGCCAGGCCCAGGCTGGCGCCTTTCTGCCACTGGACCGCAGCAAACTGCCGAACTGGCAGCACCTGGACCCCAAGCTGCTGAAGCAACTTGAACAGAACGACCCCGGTAACCAGTACGCCGTGCCGTACCTGTGGGGTACCAATGGCATCGGCTACAACGTGGAAAAGGTCAAGGCAGCGCTAGGCGTCGACCATATCGATTCGTGGGCGGTGCTGTTCGAGCCTGAGAACCTGAAAAAGCTCAAGCAATGCGGCGTGGCATTCATGGACTCGCCCGATGAGCTGTTCCCGGCCATGCTCAACTACCTGGGCATGGACCCGCGCAGCGAAAAACCGGCCGACTACGCCAAGGCCGAAGCCCGCCTGCTCGAGTTGCGCCCTTACATCACATACTTCCATTCCTCCAAATACGTTTCCGACCTGGCCAATGGCGATGTCTGCGTGGCCTTCGGCTACTCCGGCGACGTGTTCCAGGCCGCCAACCGTGCAGTAGAAGCCAAGAACGGCGTGAAAGTGGCCTACAGCATTCCCAAGGAAGGCAGCAACCTGTGGTTCGACCTGCTGGCCATTCCCAAGGATGCCAGCAACCCCGAACAGGCCCTGGCGTTCATCAACTACCTGCTCGACCCCAAGGTGATCGCCAAAGTCAGCGCGACGGTGGGCTATGCCAACGCCAACCCGGATGCCAAGGCCTACATGGATGCATCACTGGTGAACAACCCCGAGATCTACCCACCCCAGGATGTGCTGGACAAGCTGTACATCTCCAGCACCCCCAGCCCCAAGACCATGCGCGTCATGACCCGTTCCTGGAGCAAGATCAAGTCCAACCGCTGAGTCGAGAACGCCCATGCCTTTCAATACTCAACACGCCGCCTCGTACTATGCCGCCACGGCACGCGATGCGGCACCCTACCCCAGCCTGGATGGCGAAGTTACGGCAGACGTGTGCGTGGTCGGCGGTGGCCTGACCGGCGTAAATACTGCCCTGGAGCTCGCCGAGCGCGGCCTTTCGGTGGTGCTGCTGGAAGGCCGGTGCATCGGCTGGGGCGCCAGCGGGCGCAATGGCGGCCAGCTGATTCGCGGTATCGGCCATGACGTCAGCGGCTTCGCCCGGCACGTCGGCCAGGAGGGTGTGCAATACCTGAAGCAGGCCGGCATCGATTCGGTGGAGCTGGTGGCCAACCGCATTGCCCGCTATGGCATTGCCTGCGACCTGCGCTGGGGCTTTTGTGAACTGGCCAACACAGCAGCCCAGTTCGCCGCCTTCAAGGATGAACAGGACGAGCTTTTGGCACTGGGCTATCGCCATGAAACACGCCTGGTCGGTGCCGGGCAGCTGAACGAGATTGTCGCCAGCAACCAGTACGCCGGTGGCCTGGTCGACATGGGTTCGGGTCACCTTCACCCGCTCGATCTGGTCCAGGGCGAAGCCCGCGCGGCATACGGCCTGGGCGTGCGCATTTTCGAGCAAAGCCCGGTGCTGCGCATCGACCACGGCCCCAGCGTGACCCTGCACACGGCTCGCGGCAAAGTAAGGGCAAGCAACCTGGTACTGGGCTGCAACGCCCACCTTGACGAGCTGGAGCCCCGCTTGAGCGGCAAGGTGCTGCCGGCCGGCAGTTACGTGGTAGCCACAGAACCCTTGCCCGAAGCGCTAGCCCGAAGCTTGATCCCGCAGAACATGGCGCTGTGCGACCAGAAGGTCGGCCTGGACTACTACCGCCTTACCGCCGACCGCCGCCTGCTGTTTGGTGGCGCCTGCCACTATTCCGGTCGTGACCCCAAGGACATCGCTGCCTACATGCGGCCCAAAGTGCTGAAGGTGTTCCCGCAACTGGCCAATGTGCGTATCGATTACCAGTGGGGCGGCATGATCGGCATCACCGCCAACCGCTTCCCTCAAGTCGGGCGCCTGAGCCAGCACCCGAACGTGTATTACGCCCAGGGCTATTCAGGGCATGGGCTGAACGTGACGCACTGGACGGCGAAACTGCTGGCCGAAAGCATCGCCCTCGGCCATAGCCATGGCCTGGATGTGTTCAGCGCCGTGCCGCACCTTACCTTCCCAGGCGGCAAGGCGCTGCGCTCGCCGCTGCTGGCCTTGGGGATGCTGTGGTATCGATTGCGCGAAGCGCTCGGTTGATAGCGTGCGGGCGTGCACGCTGCCTGCAGAGGGGGGCAAGCCCGCGATGCGCAAGATACCTGAACAAAAGCACCTAACCCATTATTCTGATGAAGCTGCTTAAAATTGAAATTACTTTAAAGAAGAACCTGCAATCCCTTGTTTTTAATAACATTCAATAGTTTCAAGGCCGGTCCTGAAGGGCTTGTTTCGCCCTGTTCCCATTTACGTACTGTCGAAGCGGTGGTATGGAGGTGCATCGCGAATACCGGCTGACTGAAGTTGAGTGTCTCACGCAAAAGGCGTATGTCCAGAGCACTGAAATCTCGGACCGGCGCCGGGCACAACGCTTCGTAATCACGAAGCGTGACCTTGCCGATCGCGCCGGCCTCGTGAAGGGTGACAAGGTCGTCACGTAACGATTCAACCAGTTTGCTGCTCACAATCTACCTCCATCAACACACCTGCTTGCAACGCTCGACGGAGCGCTATCGGTGATAAATCCTTGCGCTTGAAGATCTCCATAACCACATCCCAAACATACCCGTAACGGGCATATTTTTCCAAGAGTGGCTACAGATGAAAAGCCAGTGAGATCCCAGGCGTCTGTAGGATTTTTCAACCATGCAACGCTCGCTACTCTCGAATCAGCAGCCCGAGTTGAACCCGCCCACTGGCCAACTGTCATGCACCTGCTAGCGTTGTTCTGGCCGACCTCTCATGGATGCGCCTTCATCATGAAATCACTGCCTCGCATTACCCTGTTGTGCGCCGCATTGCTTGCCGTGACCGCCTGCTCCAGCAATCGCGTGGACCCCAAGGACTACTCCGGTTTCCTCAAGGATTACAGCCGCCTGCAAGAAGCCAAGAGCCCGTCTGGCGACCCGGTGATGCGCTGGATCGACCCCAAGGTCAATATCAACCAGTACAGCCAGGTGTTCATCGAGCCCAGCCAGTTCTACCCCAAGCCACAGCCTACAGCGGTTATTACGCAACAGACGCTGGGGGAAATCACCCGCTACTTCAATGAGGCCCTGCGCCGTGAAATCGGCAGTGTGATGCCGCTGGCCCAAGGTCCGGGCCCGGGTGTGATCGTGGTACGCCCGGCAATTACTGCAGTGTCTACCAGCAACGAGGGCCTAAAGCCCTACGAGGTCATCCCCATCGCGCTGATCGCAGCTGGTGTGAACACCGCCACGGGTGGCCGTGACCAGGATGTGGATGTGGGGGTGGAAGCGGCGTTCCTTGATGGGGGCAGCCAGAAGGTACTCGCCCAGGTGGTACGCAAAGGTGCGGGCCAGGAGTTGGAGAACGATACCCAGAAGCTGACCCTGAATGACGTCAAGCCGGTGCTGGATGGCTGGGCCAAGGACATGCGAGCAAGCTTCCTGGAGGCGAAGCAGAAAGCCCGCTGATTCCACCCTGACTCAATTGGTTAACGCAATCTGTTGTAGGAGCGGCCTTGTGTCGCGATGGGTCGCGCAGCGGCCCCAGATTTTCAGCTTCGCCGCATACATTGCCGGGGCCGCTGCGCGGCCCATCGCGACACAAGGCCGCTCCTACAGTTGACCGCGTCAGGACTTAGCACTCGACAAAAGCTACGGCCAGGCCGCCACGCGAGGTTTCCTTGTAGTTGGCATGCATGTCCGCCCCGGTATCACGCATGGTGCGGATCACCCGGTCGAGCGAGATGAAGTGCTCACCATCCCCGCGCAACGCCATTTGCACAGCGTTGATCGCCTTCACTGCCGCAATTGCATTGCGCTCGATGCACGGCACCTGAACCAGGCCGCCAACCGGGTCGCAGGTCAGCCCCAGGTTGTGCTCCAAGGCAATTTCGGCTGCGTTTTCCAGTTGCGGCGGCGTAGCGCTCAGCACCTGTGCAAGGCCGGCTGCGGCCATCGAACAGGCAGAACCCACTTCTCCCTGGCAGCCCACTTCAGCACCGGAAATCGACGCGTTCTTCTTGCACAGGATACCCACCGCTGCTGCGGCCAGCAGAAAGTCCACGACATCGGCGTCGCTGGCGGCAGGGTTGAACTTCATGTAGTAGTGCAACACCGCCGGGATGATACCGGCCGCACCATTGGTAGGCGCGGTAACCATGCGCCCGCCGGCGGCGTTTTCTTCATTGACCGCCAGGGCGAACAGGTTGACCCACTCCATGGCGCTGAGGGTCGAGCCGATCACGTTAGGCTTGCCCAGTTCCTGCAGGCTGCGGTGCAGGCGCGCCGCACGGCGCTTGACGTGCAGCCCGCCAGGCAAGATGCCTTCGTTGCGCAGCCCGTTATCAACGCACTCACGCATGGCCGCCCAGATACGCAGCAGCCCTTCCCGCACCTCGGCTTCCGGGCGCCATGCACACTCGTTGGCCATCATCAGTTGCGCCACGCTCAAACCGTGGGTTTTGCACAAGGCCAGCAACTGGGCACCACTGTCGAACTCATAAGGCAGCACCACTGCGCCGCCTTCAGTGGCCGGAGCATCGATTTCGGCCTGCTCGACGATGAAGCCGCCACCCACCGAATAGTAGGTCTGACACAGCAGGCTGCCCTGCCCGTCCATGGCTTCCAGGCTCATGGCATTGGGGTGGTACGGCAGGTTTTCGTCGAGCAACAGCATGTCACGGCCATAGTCGAATGCCAGCGGGTGGCTGCCATCCAGCATCAGGCAATGCTCTTGCAACACCTGACCGATACGCGACTCGATGGTGGCCGGGTCGATTCTGTCCGGCCATTGGCCCATCAGGCCGAGCAGGCAGGCGCGGTCGGTGGCATGGCCAACCCCGGTGGCCGACAGTGAGCCATACAAGCGCACTTCGACACGCATCACCCGCGCCAGCAGCCCCTGCTCACGCAAGGCCTGGGCAAAAGTCGCTGCGGCCCGCATCGGGCCAACAGTGTGGGAGCTGGACGGCCCGATGCCGATTTTGAAAAGGTCGAAAACACTGATAGCCATACTAATGCCTGACCGTCCCCTGAGGTGAACCCAGAGCACGGTTATCTGAAGAAATTGAGTGGTACTGCGATATTGCGCGATACTGACGCCATGGCTCACGGATGACCAACGAAACTTTCTAAGCAAGGCTTTAGTGGTACTAAACGATGCGACGACAACTCAATGGCCAGCTGTTCGTGTGGCTACATGTATTCGCCTGCGCTGCCCGACACCTGTCCTTCACCCGATGCGCCGAAGAGCTGCACATCACCCCGGGTGCGGTCAGCCAGCAAATGCGTCAGCTGGAAGAACGCCTGGGTTACCGGCTTTTCCTGCGCCGGGCGCGCGGTGTGGAGCTGAGCGCCGAAGGGCAGCGCCTGGCCCAGACGGTGACCGACGCCTACGGCAGCATCGAGGCCGAACTGCTGCGCCTGGACGCCGGTGAAATCCGCGGTACGTTGCGGGTGCGTTCGATCCCGTCATTCCTGGCTAAATGGCTTACACCCCGCCTGCCGCGTTTTCAGCAGCGCTACCCCGACATCGAATTGCGCCTGGTGGCCGAGGACAGCGCCCAGGCATTGACCTTGGGCGACTTCGACCTGGCGATCGACCTGAACGATGGCAGCTACCCCGGCATGCTCTCGACACCGCTGCTGGACGAGCAGATCTTCCCGGTGTGTTCACCCTCCCTGCTGCGCGGGCGCCCGCCGCTGCATGGGCCGGCAGACCTTGCCCATTACCCGCTGCTGCATGACATCACCGCCTGGCGTGGCAGCTCGGAATATGCCGAATGGGAGTTCTACCTGGAGGGCATTGGCGCCGCCGGCCTGGATGTGCGACGTGGGCACACCTTCAACCGTAACCACCTGACGATCGAGGCGGCCATTGCCGGTATCGGTGTAGCGATTGCCCGGCGCACGCTGCTGAATGACGAACTGGAACGCGGCGCACTGATCGTGCCGTTCGGCGTGCCGATTGCCAACCACAAACGCTACATGGTGCATTACCCGCCGGGCGGGTTGAACCAGCCGGGGGCACGGGCGGTACATGACTGGCTGGTGGAGGAAGCGCGCGGGTTCAGGGAGTTGCATCCGCTAAACAAGGAATGACCAATCTCCTACTGCTGATCGCGGTCCTGTGGGAGCGGGCGAGCCCGCGAACACCGGCTTAGCCGGTGCCATCCACCGCGTTGCTTGTTTCGCGGGCGCGCCCGCTCCCACAGGGTCCGTGGCGCGCTTTCGAACTGTTAATACGCCTGCTTGCCGGTAAAGGCATTCAGGGTGCGCACCAGGATCACAAAGTCCAGCCATAGCGACCAGTTGTTGATGTACTCGATGTCCGAGTCCACCCGCTGGATCATCTGCTCGATATCCTTGGTCTCGCCCCTGAAGCCACGCACCTGCGCCAGGCCGGTCATGCCCGGCTTGATGTTGTGGCGGGCAAAGTAGTCAACGATATCCTGCGAATACAAGGTGTCGTGCTGCAGCGCATGCGGGCGCGGCCCGACCAGCGACATTTCCCCGGTCAGCACGTTGAACAACTGTGGCAGCTCATCCAGGCTGGTGCGGCGGATAAACGCGCCAATCCGGGTCAGCCGCGGGTCATTCTTCTGCGCCTGTTTCACCACCCCATTATCCGGCTGGTGAACATGCATGCTTCTGAACTTCCAGATACGGAACGATTCGCCGGTCCAGCCCGTGCGCTCCTGGCGGAAGAACACCGGCCCGGGGCTGGTAAACTTGATGGCCAGGGCAACACCCAGTAATACGGGCGACGCGCACAGTAGAATGAGCGCCGCCAACACCCTGTCTTCGAGGTTTTTCAGGAACAGGCTCATGCCCGTCAGCGGTGTTTCGGACAAAGTAAGTACAGGGATACCGGCAATTTCCCTGACGCTATGGTTGATCAGGCGCAACGAGAAGATATCCGGCACCCAGTTCACCGCAATGCACTTGTCGAGCAGCTTGAAATACACATCGTTGATGACCTCGGAGCCCCCGAGCGGCGTAACCAGGTAGACGGTGCGTATGCCATGCTGGGCAACGATTGCATCCAGGTCCGCAATGTGCCCCAGCACGGGTAGACGCTGCTTGCCTTCAGCATTGTCACGCCCCTGCCCTGCGCCCTGGTCAAGCAGCACGCACCCCAGAACCCGCTCGCCAAACCAGGGGTTGTTGCTGATTTTCTGATAAAGGAAATTGGCCAGGTCGCCGTCGCCGATAATCAGCGCATTGTCCAGGCGCGCATGGGCGGTAAAGCGCTTTTGCAATTCACGAACAGCAAAGTGCAGGAACAACTGGGCAATGTAACCAATGATGAACAGCTGCACGACCAGTAGCCGTGAATAGGTTTCGCTCTGTTTGGTCAAAAACGCCATGACCACGAGGAAGCAGAACGTTGCAGACCACGCTTTGAACAGGCGGAAGGCCTTGATCGAAAGGCCCACGTTCGTGCGGTAGATAGCATAATGGTCGTAAATCACGGCCAATGCACCAATCAGCAACAGCAGCATGATTACATAATCGGAGGTTATGTAACCAAACTGATCATAGATGAGGTACCAGGCAATACCTGTGACCGCAATACCATCAAGCCCGGCCTGGATGGCGTTACTTACGCTGCTTCTTCTCTGGAGTAAGGAACGACTGCTTCTGGGTTCGAAAACCATTTCAGACCTCATCTATGTGAGCGTGGCAAGTGCCTTCCATCAAACATCAAGTCTTGAAAACGGCTTATGTAACGCCACCGAAGCAGGATCGTGCAGCCCCCAAGCCACTGATCTCACTGTAGCAGCCACCCGCCATCAAGGCGGATTCTGGCCGATTCATCCAGCCCCTCTGGCCGAATCGGCTGCCCTGCCGTACAGCAGCGTTCGCAACAAAAACAGTGGGTTGCCCACCACATAACGCATGAACAAACGTTTTGGCTCGCGCAACAGCCGGTAGGCCCATTCGCCCCCCAGGCGCCGTAGCCAATGCGGTGCCCGGCTTACCTTGCCACCGAGGAAGTCCAGGATAGCCCCGCCACACACGATCAGGCACGGTCCGCCAACCGCTGCCAACCTGGCTGCTACCGCCTCCTGCTTGGGCATGCCCATGCCCAGCACGATCAACTCTGGTTGGTGATCCTTGGCCAGGTTCAGGTAGGTGTCGACGCTGGCAAAGCCATCGTGGACTGAAACCGGTAGCACGCCAAACAGTGCCTCACAGCGTTGCACGGCCTGGTTCAGGTACGGCTGCTGCGTGCCCCAGAACGCAACCCGGCGCCCGCGATAAGCCGCCATGAGGCTGGGAATAAAGTCGGTGCCGTTCATGTTCAGCCCGGGCTCCAGCCCCATACGCCGATACAGGATCGCCATGCCGGAGCCGTCGCGCAGCAGCACGTCGGCCGCCGACAACGCCTGGCAGTACGCAGCGTCGCGCACCACCAGGTTCATCGCATGGGCATTGACGAACCCCAGCACGGTTGCGCACTGCGGGGCAGCCAGCCTGTCGAGCAAACGCTGCGCTGCGCTGCTGTCTGGCACTACCTCGAGCCCGTTGATGATGCCTTGCCAGCGTTTCTGCCATTGCCATGCAGCCATCAGTCGTCATCCCGTTTGGAGCGCACCCATTCAACCTGGCGCTTGATCAGAAACCCCAGGTACAAGGGGATTTTCCTGGCAGCGTAGAATGGCGCGTACAGCAGCACCGAAAACGGTATCAGCTCCCGGCAGAACCGTGCCCACGCCAGCAAAACCGCAACGCCGAGCATGGCCAACGCCGCCAGGGCAATCCACGCAGGCGCCGCAATACCCAGCAGCAGGTACGCAAGCCAGGCCACCACGTTTAGCCCGAGCAACGTCAGCACCAGCAGCGCCAAGGGTGGCACCAGCAAGTCCAGGGTCATGGCCAGCAGGCTGCCATTACGTTGCTTGATGGCTGCCAGCGCACGCTTGGGTGCGTCGGCCAGCATCAACCCCAGGTGGCCATGCTCCCAGCGAGTGCGCTGGCTGTTCAGGCCTTGCTGGCTGGCGGGAAACTGGCTGGTGACCAGCGCCTCAGGGCAAAACAGTGGCGGCTTGCCGTGCTGGCACAGGTCCAGGCCCAGTTTCACGTCTTCCACAAGGTGCCCATTGGCCAGGTTGATCAAGGCAAGATCATGCCAACCGAATGCCATCCCGGCCCCCATCAACTGGCACGGCAGGCCAAGCCGCGCCCACCCGCGCGGACGCACCAGGTTCTTTACCCGCCAGGCAAACTCGGCCACCTGTACTTTCAGCCCGCTGCCTGCGGGCGCGCGCATCAGGTACAGCGCCTGTATCGGGCGTTGTGCCTGCTTGCAACGGCGCGCCAGGCATTCAATTGCCCCCTCGCCTACCTGGCAGTCGGCATCCACTACGATCACCACCTCAGGTGGCTGGCCAGCCAAGTGGCGTACGCCAAAGTCCAGGGCATAACCTTTACCACGCCGCACTGCATCAAAGCGCTCCACCACCTCTGCACCCGCCTCGCGGGCGAGGCGAGCCGTTTCGTCGGAGCAGTTGTCGGCCACCACCAGCAAGCGGTCGCCTTCCTGCAATTGCGGGGTAATGCTCGCCAGCGTCGTGCGGATGATAGCCGCCTCATCATGTGCGGGCACCAGCACCGCAACGCGCGGGCGCACGCCATTGCCCAGGGGCCGCGAACGCGGCGGCAGGCATGCCATGAGCACCTGCACGAAAAACACCGACACCGGCACCCAGGCGGACACCGCCAGCAGGCCCAGCAACCAACCCAGTACACTCATCATGCGGATGCCTTGAAATAGCCGGCCAGCCTGGCCGCCTCAGTGTCTATGTCATGCCGTTGCAATACCCGCTGGTAGGCCGCCTCGCCCATGCGCTGCAGCACGTCGGCGGGTTGCGCCAGGCAGTCGGCCATGGCGGCTGCCAATTCGTCCACAGCACCGGCGGGGAACAGCCAGCCATTCTCGCCCGGGCGCACCAGCTCGGGGATACCCGCTACAAAGGTGGTGAGTACCGGCCGGCGCAAGGCCATGGCCTCCATGATCACCACCGGCAAGCCTTCGGCGAAGCTGGGCAATACCAGCGCGCGGGCGGCAAGGACCTCCTCGCGCACCCGTGCACTACTGATCCAGCCGGTGATCCGCACGTGCTGCTGCAAGCCGTGCCGGGCAATCAAGGCCTCGACCTGCTGGCGCATCTCGCCGTCACCAGCCAGCACCAATTCGAACTCGATCGACTTTGCAGCAAGCTGACGTGCCGCCTCAAGCAGCAGCAACTGGCCTTTCTGTTCACACAGGCGCCCCACGCACACCAGCCGTGGCGCTGACGGCACATTGACCGGCACCACCTCATGGAAGCCCCGCTCAAGGCCACAATGCACCACCTTCACTTTGGCCCAGTGTTCGTGCGCCACCCAGCGGAACAGCTGGCTGCGCCCATAAGAACTGACTGCCGCTACAAAGGCGGCGCGCCGCACCTTTTCGCCCATGTGCAAGAACTGCGGCTTGTCGAACTCTTCCGGCCCATGCACGGTAAAACTGTAGGCAGGCCCGCCCAGCCGGTTGGCCAGCATCACCACCTCGGTGGAGTTGGTGCCGAAATGAGCATGCACGTGCCTTGCCTCACTGGCCTGAAGCCACTGAAGCACCTGGCACGCTTCGGCGAGGTAGACCAGGTGGTAGGGCCAGGCGCGGTCGGCACGCAGGCCAAGGCGCATGGCCAGCCACAAAGCCTGGAAGAACCGCCCGGGCTGTGCACGCAGTACCTGCAACGTTGGCCTCAGCAAGCCCTTCACGCCTGCCTGCAACACATAGCGGGTCTTGCCCCGCTCGGCCGCATCCTCGGCGTCCTGCAACTCGGCATCCCACCCTCGCAGGGCAATGCGTTGCACCTCTACGCCCAGCCGCTCCAGCGCCAGGATCTCGCGGCGGATGAAACTGTGGCTGACTTTCGGGTATTGATTGATGAAGTAAGCAATGCGCATACGAATTCAGATCCCAACCCGCTTGATGACCGGCCTCCCCTGCCAACCTTCACTTCAGGCTGTCGACTACGGGTGGTCTGTCTACTGCCGATGCACTCACAGCAAATGCATCCCCCTGTTTTCCTTGTAGTCCAAGGTTGTGACTGCTGCCCGGCAATGCAGCCTGCAAGCGCAGAAAAACATCGTCCAGCAGCGCCTGGCGACGGCGGTACATTGCGCGTTTCTTTGCCGGAATGTCCTGTTCGGCCCGCTGGGCCGGTGCCAACGGGATGATGAAGAAGTCCTCGCGGTTCGACGCAGTAGCGCCGTTTTCCTGCCAGATGACGTCGTAGTTGGCCGCCAGGTCCTGGGCCTTGTCGCTGCCGAAATACGGGTGGCGATGGTGCCGACAGGCATCGCTGACGGCATACAGGCGCACAACGCCCAGCGTGCGCGCCAGGCACTTCAATGCTTCTAGCAGCAGGCTGCGCGGGCGCAGCCCCTCGAAGTCCTTGGTCAGGTCGCGGTAGATGGCAAGCGAGGTTTCGCTGTCGATGCCCTTGTGAATGCCCTGCACGGCACCGATGAACATCAACAGCTCACCTTGGTGGCGGCACAGGGTAAACGCCAACGACGCCACACGCAGGTCGCCCTGAAACAGGTTCAGTACCAGTTCACCTTCACGCTTGAACCAGATGGGGCGGTCCAGTACCAGTCGGCAGCCCGGCGAATAGCTGGCCAGGTCGCACAACGTCAGGCTTTCGTCCCGCCCCAGCAGCAACAGTGCCGGAAATTCCCCGGCCAGCACTTCAAAGTGCGAAGCCACCACCTCCAGGCGCTGCGGGGCCTCCCAGCATTTGCTGAGGTAAGGCCACTGCACCATGCCGATGCAATCCACGCCCAGCCGCTGCACACCTTGCGGGCCCAGCGCTGCCGTCATGCGCTGCATGAAACCACTCAGCTCAGGCCATTGCCTGGCAATGTGCCGCGTCAACTTGTACTTGTTGTTCAACGCCCGCAACGAGTAGCCCGGTTGCAAGGTGAACACGCTTTTCACGAGGGTGCCGAGCATCATGGGTCTCTCTCACTTGTACTCGATCAAAGCCGATTTGCCGGCCGCCAAGCGGTGGCGCAGGAATTTCAGTTGGCCGAGCATTTCCGGAAACTTGCCCAACACCAGAAACACCGCCTGCAGCCAGTTCTCGCGCGCCGATTTACCGCCGCGGCGCGCCAGGCGCACAGCCTGCAACGGGTAGATCAACAGCAATAGCAAGCCCCAACTACCCAGCAACAGGCAGGCCAGCACGATCACCAGGGGGATGCCCAGGCCCCACAGCCAGGCCCGGCGCGACTCACGCAGCCAGTGTTGTTCAGGCGGCTGGCCATGTAGATAGGCGCCTTCGGCATAAGCATGGCCGGCACGCAGGCTGCGCCGCCACCACTGGCTGAAACGGGTCATGGCCGCGTCGTGCAAGGTCATCTCGGCAGCCAGGCGCCAGACCTTCCAACCCTTGGCCCGCAAGCGCACGCACAGTTCCGGTTCCTCGCCAGCGATCAGCTCGGCGCGAAAACCGCCAACGGCGGCAAAGGCGTCTGCACGCATCAGCGCATCGCCACCACAGGCCTTGGCCTCACCGACCGGGGTGTCCCATTCCAGATCACATAACAGGTTGTAAACCGAATGCTCCGGGAAGCGCTCACGCCGACGGCCACACACCACCGCTACCTCTGGATGTTGGTCGAGAAATGCCTGCGCCGTGGCCAGCCAGTGGGCATCCACCTCGCAATCGCCATCGACGAATTGCACCCATTGCATCGACGGCAATAGCTGTTGCAAGGCGCTAAAGCCTTCGTTGCGGGCGCGTGCGGCGGTGAACGGCACCCCCATGTCCAGCGCAAGCACGTCCACCCCCAGGCTGCGCGCCAGCTGCGGCGACCCGTCGGTGGAGCCCGAATCGACGTACATGACCTTGCCCGCCCCCTGCACCAGCGAACGCAGGCAGCGCTCCAGACGCGAGCCTTCGTTGCGGCCGATGACCACCACGCCGATGCCTGCCGTCATGGTGTTCGCTCGACCGGCGCCGTGGCAGCCGGCACCCTGGTCTTGATGGTGGCCGGTACCCCTACCGCCAGCGAGTTGTCCGGCACATCCACCAGTACCACCGCATTGGCGCCAATGATCACGTTGTTGCCAATGCGAATGCTGCCCAGCACCTTGGCGCCGGTACCAATATCGACGTTGTTGCCGAACACCGGGGCAATGGGCTCGTTGACATTCTTCAAGCCCACCACCACACCGTTGCGGATACGGCAGTCGTCGCCGAACCGTGCATAGCCACTGATGACGATGCCGCCAAAATGATCGATGACAAAGTTGCGCCCGATCACCACTTCGCACGGCAACTCGATGCCGGTGATGATCTGCACGAATTTGAACAACCCCTTGTAGACCAGCGAGCACAGCTTGCGCAGCAGCGCCGGGCGGACGGTATAACGCCAGCGACCAAAGCGATACACCAGCAGTACCCAGAAGCCCTGCGCGCCCCAGTCACCGCCGTGGGCCCGCAGGTCAGCACGAATATTCTCGAACATGGCTCCACCTACCTTGTCGCTTGGCTGGCGTACCGGGTCTTGAACAACAATGACCAGGTCGCCTGGCAATGACGCCAGCAGGCCTGTATCGCGCCCCAGCCGCGTCGTTTCAACAGCGCCTTGAGTGCCAGCACCAGGTCACCCAGGGTAACCAGCAGCATGTGCAGGGCCAGCCCTGCCACCCCATGATGCTTGCGGAAGTACAACAACTCGCTTTCGATCTGGTACGCCGAGATCTGCCGGCTTGCCGCCTCCAGCTCGGCCACCGACTTGGAGCTTTCGCCGCCGATGTGCACCACCGTGGTATGCGGGTAGAACACCACTTTCCAGCCCGCCTCCTTCACCCGTTTGCAGTGGTCCACCTCTTCGTAATAAAGGAAGTAGCGCGGGTCGAACAGCCCCACCTTGTCGAGCACTTCGCGGCGCACCAGGTAGAAGCAGCCGGGCAGCCAGTCACACTCGCGCACCGACGCGTGGTCCCAGTTCATTTCGTCGACCATCTTCAACCCCGGGAAGAACCGCCCCAGCCCGGTACGCCCGACGAACACGTTGAGCGGTGTGGGGAAGTAGCGGCAGCTGGGTTGCAGGTCACCGTCGCGCCCCTCCAGGCGCACCCCCAGCACACCGCAATCTGGATGGGCCTCCATGTAGTCGAGGGTTTTCTGCAGGGAGTCGGCGGCCACGAAGGCATCGGTATTGAGCAGCAAGGCGTACTTGCCTTTCAGGTGCGCCAGCAGCTGGTTGTTGGCCCGGCCGAACCCTACGTTCTGCTTGTTGCTCAGCAGCAGTGCCTCGGGGCACACCTGGGCCATGCGCTGCACCGAGTCATCGCGCGATGCGTTGTCCACCACCAGGTAACTGGCCAGGCGCTCGCTGTCGGCGCGGCGCAGCGCATCGAACATTGGCTGCAGCAGCCCGGCGGTATTGAAATTGACCACCATGACATCCACAGGTTTGCTAGCCATTTTTGCTGTCCCCGAAGAAATACTGGCGCCTTTGCGCCATCAGCTGCGGCTCCACTTGCGGGTCGTAGGCGCCATTGCGCTGCTTGACCAGGTCGATCCAGGGGTAGGCTTCGCAGCGCTCCTCCACCCGCTTGATCAATTGCTCGGTGGTACAGATGAACACGGCCGGGTTGCCCCCATACACGGTGCCCGGCGGCACGTCCTTGGTCACCACCGCGCCTGCAGCCACGATCGACTCCGGGCCGATGGTCACACGGGGCATGATGATGGCTCCGTGGCCGATGAAGCAGTTGTCCTTGATATCGATATACCCGACCGAGTCCAGGTGCTTGCCGAAGCGATGCTCAATCAGCAATACCACCCCGTCATGACCGATCAACGTGCAGTCGGACAGGCCCACGCTGTTACCGATGCGCACCAGCGACGGGTCAAGGAACTTGCAGCCTGTATTGACAAAGAAGTTGGTGCCGACCGAGTGAAAATTGCCCCAGCGGGTGAGGTAGGCGCCCCATTCAAGCCCCGAAGGCCTGCAGAACCGCCTGTAGAACGTGCCCCCCCGCCCGGTTGCATGGGCATAGTGCGCCACTGCCTTGCGTATCCATCCCTTCATACTGCCTGGCCTCGCGATCAAAACCTTCTGGAGTGTCCCTGAGGCGTTCCGGTCTCGTTCTTCTGGTTGCTGACCGCAGCGCTCTCAACCCATGTACAGCGTGCATCACGCCACGGCGCCCCTGGCCGCCGTCATCCTGGCATTGAGGTGGTCGGCCAGCCGCACGGCAAACTGCAGCAGCGGCATGGTCGGGTTGGAGGCGCCGCCCTTGGCAAAAATACTGCTGCCGGCGACGTACAGGTTTTCGGTACCAAACACCTTGCAGTTGGCATCAACCACACCGAATTGCGGCGAAGCGGCCATGCGCGTGGTGCCCATGTGGTGGGCATGGGGTGCCATCTTCAGCGGTATCGATGTGTCGTAGACAAAGTCGTTGAGCTTGACGAACCCCAGGTCCATATCGGCGAACTGCTTGGCCAGTTCGGTGCCGATGCACTTGATGGTATGCCTGTCATCGGCGCTCAGCGCCCAGTTGACATTGACCTTGGCCATGCCCAGGGCATCCTTTTCGTTCAGCAGTGAAATGCGGCTGTGCAGGTTGGGGAACTGCTCGATCATGGTGCTGATCACACCGTCACCGGGGCAGCTGAACTTGGCAACGAAGGACACCTTGCTGGCGAAGCCCCAGTCACAGGCAAGGTTCTCGAGAAAATGCTTGACCTCGGCGGTACGCCCATAGGTTTGCACATCAGCCAGCAAGGCGGCGGTGACGTTGCCTTTACCGGCTTTGTACTCGTCGACAAAGGCATCGGTGGTGTAGTACTGGCGCGGCTCCGGGTCTTGCCCGGACTTGAGGATGAAGGTGCCCAGGTCAATGTTCAGGTGCTCCATGAAGCACCCGCCAACCAGGCCATCCTTGTTAATCACGCCCGCTGCCACCAAGGTTTCACTGTTCAACAGCTGCCGGGCATTTTCGATGGCGCCCGTGGCCAGGATGAAATGGCTGGCCACCAGGCGCTGCCGGTTGCGCTGGTAATCGGACAGCACCACTGCAGCAAGGTGGCCGGAAGCCTTGTCGAACTCCAGGTCCACACAATTGCAGTTGATGAACACGTCCAGGCCTTTGGTCTGCTCGAGCGCCGTGGCGTATTTCTGCGCAAAGCGCGTGGGTGGGCTAAGCAGAAAGCGATCGGGCTCGAAGTCGCCGCCATTGAGGCCGGTATTCATGGCACGAAAATCCGAACCTGGCGGCAGGTCGACGATATCCATGGCCGCAGGCAGATAGCCCTCTATCTCCGAATAGGGAATCGGCCACCCAGGCAGCTCGCCAGGCGGGGCGATGGAAAAGTCCGAAGGGGTGAATGGGCGGCAACGGCCCGCCCAATGGTTGGACGTACCGCCCAGGTAGCGCAGGCGGGTTTCTTCGGCATACAACTCAAGGCCTGTGGAGGTGCATGCATACAAGCCTTGCGAGTGCGGCGCATACTCACGCCCGCCGCCTTCGGCGAGCAACACGCTCCAGCCAGCCGCAGCCAGCCGCAGGCCCAGGGTGATACCTGCCGGGCCGGCACCAATGATGCAGAAATCGTAATGATCACGCAGCGTCTTCTGCTGCTCGAAGTCGTTGATCATGCTTGCTCGTTCCGGAAGTAGCGGGACGGCAATACCCAGCCGTTGATGACCACGAACCCTGACTGTTCAACAGGTTTGCCGGCAACGGTTGCAGAAGTGCCGAACACGGCGCCACCGACGCCCAGCAAGACACAGCTCTGGAGAAACCCCCTACGCCCCACCTGCGCACTACAAAAAGTAAGCTTCCCCATGATCCCGTGACCTGTACTCATGAAAGTTACACCCAGCACGCTGCCTCACAACCAGTTGAAAAAGGCCGTCAGCAACGCCCCGCACAGCGCCCCGACCAGCAGCATCGGCAGCACCACCAGTTCACGTTTGAGGCTGAAGATTCCCAGCTTGCAATTCACATACACAATCAGCACCAGCGTTGGTACGGTATGCAAGGCAACCCCCCAGATCGCCCATTCCACACCACCGATCGCCTGCAACAGCGGCAGCAACGCCCATAGCGAGACCAGGCGGATGATGTTATCCATGGCCTGGTACTTCGTCAGACCCAAGGCAATCCACACCTGATGTGCCAAGGTATAGCGCAATACGATGAACGACAGCGAGAGAATTGCCAGCATCGGCCCTGCTTCGCTGTAGCGATCGTCGTACATCCAGCCGATCAGCAGTGGGCTGGCAGTGAGAAAACCGCCGCAGATGAACAGCACCAGCAGGTCGACCAGCAGGCGGAAACGGTGATACAGCGCTTTCAGGCGCTCCTTGTCATCGGCCCGGGCCGCTTCGCTGAAGGCGGGCAGCGCGACCGCGCCGACAATTTTCATCAATGCCGTCTGCACCGCACCCAGGATCAGCACTGCAATCGAATAAACCCCCAGTTGCGCTGCCGACATACTGGCACCGAACAGGATGCGGTCACCGTACATGGCCAGCACCCCCACCATCGACGACAACAGGATCCAGCGGCCGAACACAATCAGTTCGGTAAGCGCGGTACGGTCCCAGCGCAGGTGATTGTTCGGGCCCTCCAGAGCGGTATGGCCCAGTACGGTCCAGGCAACGGCAGACACCAGCCCGGCAATGACCAACGCCCATATCGAATGGGTCAGCAAGCCCAGAACCAGCATCACGACCAGGCCGGCCGCTTGTGACGCCAGGTCGACCAGCACCACGCGCTTTTGTTGGAAAGTACGCACAGCCACGTCTATCTTGGTGGACTGGAAGCCCCAGATGACTGCCGACAGCCCGGTAAATGCCAACACCATCGGCAACACGGGCGCGGCATACGTGGAATCCGCCGGCCACAACTCTTCCACCTGTGCCACCCAGGCACACAAGGCCAGCAGCAGGGTGAGGCCAAACAGCAAGAAGCCGCGAATGATCTGCACGGTCCATGCAGTATTGAGAAAGTCCGGGTCGTCACCCCGGTGGCTCTGGATGATGTTCTGCCGTAGCCCTACGTCCGACAACAAATGCAGGAGTACCGAGACCGTGGTGGCAATGACCATCACCCCGAACATTTCGGGCAGCAGCAAACGGGCCATGATCAGGTTGCCGCCAAGGCGCATGACCTGTGAAGCCACCTGGGAAACCAGGTTCCATGACCCGGCTCTCATGGCTCGCTTGCGCAAGCTTGCGGCAGCTGACACATCAATCGACGGCATGACTTCAATCTCTGACTGATTGGCTAAAAGTCACTATAGTTTCAATTAGCCACGATGCTAGCCGTTGCCCACCGAGGGAAAGGTGTACATAGCCGATGCCTGAACATTTTCGTGCGTTGATCGTCATTCTGTTTTTGGCGAGCGTGGTCTTCCTGCTGGCGCGGCGCCCTGCCACCGACCTGATTCCGCTCGGTGACTTCAAGCGCCGGCGCAACTTGTGGTTCCTGCTTACCGTGCTGGCCTTCGTATCGCACAGCTTCTGGCTGTACCTGGGCGCGGGTGCCGTGATCCTGTTGATTGCCACGCGCCGCGAACACAACCCCATGGCGCTGTTCTACATGCTGCTGTTCCTGATCCCGCCGGCGTCGGTGCAGGTGCCCGGGTTCGGCGTGGTCAACTACCTGGTCGACCTCAACCATATCCGCTTGCTGACCCTGTGCGTGCTGTTGCCGGCAGCGTTGGAGCTGCGCCGGCAAAGTGACACTCTGCGCTTCGGGCGCACCTGGCCCGACAAGTTGCTGGCGGCCGGCCTGCTGCTGATGAGCGTGCTGTACCTGCGCGAGACCACCCTTACGGATACCCTGCGCCAGGCACTGTACCTGTTTGTCGATGTGTTCCTGCCGTACTACGTTGCCAGCCGTGGGCTGCGCCAGGTCAGCGACTTCAAGGATGCGTTGCTGGCCTTCGTGCTTGCCTCTTTTGTGCTGGCACTGATCGCAGTGGCCGAATACGTGCGCCATTGGCTGCTTTACAGCGCCCTGGTGGATGCCATGGGCGTGCCCTGGAGCATGTCCGGCTACCTGAGCCGGGGTGGTGCGCTGCGTGCCAGCGCCACTACCGGGCAAGCTATTGCCCTGGGTTATGTGATGAGCGTGGCCATCGGCCTGTTCCTGTTCGTGCAGGGTTATGTCCAGCGCCCCTTGCAGCGGGCAATGGGCGCCCTGTTGCTGGCCGCCGGGCTGTTCGCGCCGTTGTCTCGTGGCCCGTGGATAGGCGTGGTGGTGATCGTGGTGGTATTCATTGCCTTGGGCAAAGGGGCCGTCCGGCGACTGACGCTGCTGGCAGCTGCCGGCATGCTCGCCCTGCCCTTGCTGACCATCGTGCCCGGCGGCGAAAAGGTACTGGACCTTTTGCCGTTCATTGGCAACCTGGAAAAAGAAAACATCACCTACCGCGAGCGGCTGATGGACAACTCGTGGATCGTCATCCAGCGCAACCCGCTGTTTGGCTCGTTCGACTTCCGCAACACCCCGGAAATGCAGTCGATGATCCAGGGCGAAGGCATCATCGACATCGTCAACACTTACATCAACCTGGCGCTGCGGGTCGGGCTGGTCGGGCTTGGCCTGTTCGTGGCGTTTTTCGCCGTGGTGCTGTGGGGCATCCGCAAGGCCATGCGCAGCTTTGCCGACAAGGATGACGAGCGAAGGCAGCTGGGGCGGGTGTTGCTGGCAACGCTGATCGGCATTCTGGTCATTATCTTCACCGTCAGCAGCATCACCTTCATCCCGGTGGTGTACTGGTCAATCGGCGGGCTGGGCGTGGCCTACATCCAGATGGTCCGCCGTCTGCACAACAGCCAGGCACCCGAGCTGGCCGAACCCGGCCTTCAACCCAGGTAATGCCCATGAATGTGTTTGCCCTTGTGCGGGTTTCGGTCATGGCTGGCCTGGCGGTGCTGCCTTTGGCCGGCTGGTCATCGGACTGGCAGGTCAGCGTCGAGGAACAGAACGGTTTGCCCATGGTGACCCGCGGCGGCGGGCCGGTGATGAAGGCCAAGTTCGACTTCTGGGCGGCCAACTGGAGCTGGACCGGCTTCTACACGGACTTCAAGGTCAACGGCCCCTACCACTACACATTGCAGGGCAAGAACAAGGAGCTGGATTTCGACCTTACCGCAGACATCCGCAAGCAACAGCCGCAAACCCTGAGCTGGGCCTTCGACCTTGACGCGCATAGCCGCCAGAGCGGGGTCATGGGCGGCGGCATGGTGTTCCAGTTCGACACGGAGCAAATCGCAGAGATGGGCGCCCCGATCTTGCTGCCCGACAACCGTGGCTGGTCATGGGGCAAACCTGACCAGGGCAGGCGCATAGAAATGCGCTTCGAGCCGCCTCTGGCCAACGTGTACTTCGAGCGCGGCAACCCATCCGAGCTGCGCGCATTTTTCTACACAGACCCGATCAGCGCTGGCCGGCAGCAGATCAACGCGGTGCTGAACATTACCGGCGACATCGACCTGGGCCCCACCCCCACCGAACGCTTTGGCCTGGCCGACCCCGCCAGCTGGCCCGACGACCAGCTTGACTGGCGCACTTCGCCTGTGGACCTGTCATTCCTCAACGCTGCGGAAAAACCGGCCGGCAAGCGCGGCTTCGTCAAGGCAGTGGGCGAACAACTGAGGTTCGAAGACAACACACCGGTGCGTTTCTGGGGCACCAACCTGTCTGCCTATTCGCTGTTCAAGAGCCCCGATGAGGAAATCCGCCAGCAGGCCAAGCGTCTGTCGGCGCTGGGCTTCAACCTGGTGCGCCTGCACCACCACGATTCGCCCTGGGTCAGCCCGAACGTGTTTGGCGATGGCACCCTGGTGCGCGATACCCAGCAGCTCAGCGCCGAGTCGCTACGCAAGCTCGACCTGTGGATCAAGGCGCTCAAGGACGAAGGCATCTATATCTGGCTGGACATGCACGTGCAACGCGCACTCACTGCCAACGACAAGATTGAAGATTTCGAGGAACTGCCCAAAAACGATGATCGCGTCGACTTGAAGGGCTACGCCTATGTGAACACCAGTATTCAGCAGGCGATGAAACGTTTTGCCGAGCAATACCTGACCCATGTGAACGAATACACAGGCCTTGCCTACAAGGACGACCCGGCCATCGCCGCGGTGCTGATCACCAACGAAAACGACCTTACCCAGCACTACGGCAATGCCTTGATGCCGAACAAGGATGTGCCCCGCCACAGCGAACGCTACATGGCAGCGGCCAAAGCGTTCGCCCGGCAATACAACCTGCCCGTCGACCAGACCTGGCGCGCCTGGGAGCACGGCCCCTCGAAGCTGTGGCTCAACGAACTGGAGCAGCGCTTCAACGCCGACATGATCGCCCACCTCCGTGGTCTGGGTGTGAAGGTACCGATCGCCACCACCAGCACGTGGGGTGGCAATGGCCTGAGTGCACTGCCCGCGCTGACCGTAGGGGATGTCGTCGACGCCCACAGCTACGGCGCCATTGGCCAGCTGGAAAAGAACCCGTTGACCAGCGACGGCATGATCGACTGGATCGCCGCTGCCCAGGTGGTCGGCAAACCGCTCACCGTCACCGAATGGAACGCCGAGCCATTCCCCCTGCCCGACCGCCATTCGCTGCCGCTGTACGTGGCCGGTACCGCCAGCCACCAGGGCTGGGATGCGCTGATGCAATATGCCTACAGCCAGCAAGGTTTCAACCCGGGCTGGCGCACCGCGGATAACTGGCACGCTTACAACGACCCGGCGATGATCGCCACCTTGCCGGCAGCCGCCCTACTCTACCGGCGTGCCGATGTGAAGCCTGCCACCACCCATTACGTGTTCGCACCGACACCCGCCACGCTGTACAACCAGGAGATCACCCCGCGAAATTCGCCGTTGTTGCGCACCGCCATGGAGAAGGGCCAGCTGCAGATCGCGCTGCCGCAAACACCGGAGTTGCCGTGGTTGAAACCGGCCGCCATTCCCGCGGGAGCGCAAGTGCTGCAAGACCCGGGGCAATCATTGCTGGCCGCTGATGCCACCGAATCGGTGACCGACACCGGCGAACTCAAGCGCAACTGGCAACAAGGCATCTACACCATCGACACTCCGCTGACCCAGGCGGCCACGGGCTGGCTGGGTGGCCGTGCAATCAGCCTTGGGGCCATCCAGGTGCAGACAAAAACGCCTTACGCCAGCGTCGCGGTACAAAGCCTGGACGGTAAACCGCTGGGCCAGTCAAGGGAGCTGCTGTTGTCTCTGGGTACCCGCGCCCTGCCCAAAGCCGATGACAAGACGCCGTTCAACGTCGAACCACTCGAAGGCAGCCTCACCGTCAAGGCGCCCGCGGGGCTGAAACTGTTCGCCCGGGATGCACAGGCACAACTCAAGCCGCTGCCGGCAACGCACAAGGACGGGCATTACCTGATTACGTTCGACAGCAATTACATGTCCAACTGGCTGTTCTTGAAATAGGGCATCTGGCCATCTACGCTCAAGTCACCTGTAGCTGGCCCACTCACCTGTACTTTTCAGGGACGGTTCACTGCGTCTGTAAAACAGCAGGTCACAGGAGGTGCGGATGAAGTTCCTGGTTGTCGGTGGCGCCGGCTATATCGGCTCGCACATGGTCAAGCACTTGCTCGCTGCAGGCCACGAGGTGGTGGTGGCCGACCTGGTTGAACCTGCACCTGGCGTTCAATGGGCCAGGCTGGACATCGCCGACGAGCGCGCACTGGATGTGTTGTTTGGCGTGTGCCGCTTCGATGCCGTGTTCCATTTTGCCTCGTTCATCCAGGTAGGTGAGTCAGTCAGCGCACCTGGCAAGTACTACCAGAACAATGTCGCCGCCACCCTCAGCCTGCTCCAGGCCATGGTGAATGCAGGCATCAAGCATCTGGTGTTTTCTTCCAGTGCGGCCGTTTACGGTAACCCGCTTTATGTACCCATCGATGAAGCGCATGCCAAGGGGCCAATCAATCCGTATGGGCTGAGCAAATGGATGGTCGAGCAGATTCTTGAGGACTTCGACCGCGCCTATGGCTTGAAATCGGTTTGCCTGCGCTATTTCAATGCGGCAGGCGCAGACCCGGAAGGCCAACTGGGCGAGCGCCACGAGCCGGAAACCCACCTGATCCCGTTGATCCTGCAGGCGGCCTCAGGGCGCCGCGAGGCGGTGACGGTGTTTGGCCGGGACTACGACACGCCGGATGGCACCTGTATTCGTGATTACGTGCATGTGGCCGACCTGGCGGCGGCGCATGCGTTGGCGGTGGATTATCTGCTGGCGGGCGGTGAACGTACGGCGTTCAACCTGGGTAATGGCCATGGGTTTTCAGTGCAGCAGGTGATCGATACTGCCCGCGCCGTAACTGGCCGGGAAATCCGCGTGCTCGATGCGCCACGTCGCGCCGGAGACCCGCCCAGGCTGGTGGCGGATGCCGGCAAGGCATTGAGCGTACTGGGCTGGCGGCCGGAGTTCGTTTCGCTGGAGCAGATTGTGCGGCATGCCTGGCAGTGGGAATTGCAATATCCCTGGAGTCGTTGAGCATCCCATGAGCAGCCTTGTGCTGCGAAGAGGCCGGTGGTGACTGCAAATTTCGTGTATGCCAGTGCCGGCCTCTTCGCAGCACAAGGCTGCTCCTACAAGGGTGGGATTTTCAATTCAATAGTAGGTGCGTGGCTGCTCGTCCGCCTTGTTCAACACCGTCCCCACCAGGTTCACTGTCGCCAGGTAATGCAGGCAATCCTCGATTTCCTTCTTGTTGTTCATGCCGTTGGCCACCACCAGCAATACACAATCGAACTTGGGTATCACGGTGATCGCATCGTCAGAGCTTAACAACGGCGGCAAATCGAAAATGCAGATGCGCGACTCATAGCGATTGCGCAACTCGTCGATCAGGGTGTTTACCTTGGGCGAAGACAGCATCTCGGTTGACAACGGCACCGGCACCCGCGTCGGTAGCACCACAAAGCGTGGCAGGGTCGGGTTCACCAGGCAGTCTTGCAGTTCTGCCTTGTCCGTCAGGAACTCGTTCAGTGCCTGCTCCATTGGCAGGCCCAGGCAGCTGCCTACCTTGGGCCGGCGCAGGTCGAAATCCACCAGTAACGCAGTCTTGGTGGTGTGGTGGGCGATACTCATGGCCAGGTTGATCGCCAGCACCGTCTTGCCCGCTTCAGGGGTTGGCGAGGTGATGGCGAGGGTACGCCAGCCGTTCTCGTCCATCATCCTGAGCACTTGCGTGCGCAGCAGGTCGATCGGCCCGTTCATGTTGGAATTCTTGTTGAACGCCACAATGCGATGGCGCTCCAGGTGGTCCGGGCGTAGCGGCACCACTTTGGTGGTTACGTAGTCGAACTGGCCTGGCACTTCCGCCAGCGCCGTACCTGGTGGGGGTGATAATGCCTGGGGGGTACCAGGGGTGACCTGATGAAGATTGTTGCCAACAGCCGGCTTGATCCTGTCCATCACTGCTTTCCCTATGCAAACCGAGATAGGACTTTGAACAACAGCACATCCAGTGGCATGTAGAACACGTGCACCAGCACTACCATGATAGCCGCCAACGCCAGTGCCGCCAGGATCAGCCAGTTACGCCAGCGCTTGCGCCGGGCAACATCGGCCCGGGTATCGATATAGGGCACTGCCACCAGCACCCGTTTGCCCAACAGGTTTTCCAGGGCGCCGACGCCGCGGACACGCTGGTTGAGCATTTCCAGCAGCATCACCAACGCACCGCCGCCTGCCGGTGCCAGCACCAGCCCCAGGGCGGCAATTTTCTTGCGGTTGGGCTTGATCGGTTTTTCAGCCAGCAGCGGTGGTTCCAGCAAAACAAAGCGTTCGGCCTTGTTCTCCTGCTCCAGGCTTTCGGTAATCTTGGCGCCCATTTCCTTGGCCCGGATTTCTTCGTACTTCTTGCGCGCGTTGTCGTGGTCACGCATCAAGGTCACCAGGCCACGCTCGACCTGAGGTGCCTCCAGGATCTCGGCCTCGTAGCCTTCCATCTTCTTGGTCAGTTCGCGCTTTTGATCGGCCAGTGAAGTGATACGTTCCTGGGCAGCGCTCATCTTGGCGCGAACGCGAGCGACGTCGAGGCTCACCGAGGAGGCCGCCGTTGTGCGACCACCGGTGGCTTCCAGTGCCTGGATCTTGCGCTTGATCGCCACCACATCCGGGTGGGCATCCTTGTAGCGGGTGAGCAAGCGGGCGTACTCGGCTTTCAGGCTGGGCAAGTCCTCGGGCTGATCGGCAGTGGCCTGCCGGGTGCCATCAGTGACCTTGGTGGCCAGCCCGGCATTGGCCGCCGACAGCTCCAGCTCCAGGTAGCGCAGCTCTTCCTGGGCAGCCTTGTAGTCACGGTCGACCTCGCGGAACTCCAGCTCCGAACGCGACAACATGTTCATGCGCAGGGTCTGGTGCTCGGGCAAGGCATTGGCATGAGCCTGCTTGAAGTCGGCCAGCTGGTTTTCCAGGCTGGCAAGCTCCGCCCCCAGTTTGTTGGCCTCCTGGGTGAGGAACTCGGTGGTTTCGTTGGCGCGTTCGGTACGCTGCTTGAGGTTTTCGTTGAGGAACAACGTTACCAGTTCGTCGGCCACTTCCTTGGCCACCTGCGCCTGTTTGTGCTCGAAAGATACATTGAACGCCACGGTGGCTTCACCGCGCCCGCGCACGAATGTGGTAAGCGTTTCAACCACGATGGCGTTGCGCATCTGGTCGATCTTGTCGCTTTCGCTCAGGCGCTTGTCAGCGAACAAGTCGTACTTGCCGATGATGCGCAGCAGGTTCTCGCGGGTCATCACCCGCTGGCGAATCACCTCGATGCGCTCATCGGCAAAGCTGGTGTTGTTGGTCGACACCAGCTCGGGGGAAATCTGCTGTGACTCCACCAGGATGGTGCCGGTCGACTGGTAGATCGGCGGCACCATCAACGCGACAGCCACGGTCGCGGCAAGAATGACTGCGGCACTCACCCCTAACACCAGGGCCCTGTCCTTGATAATGGCGATGTAATCTCTGATGGAGAGTTCGTAGTCAGACTTCATGGGGCCACCTGCCTGAAGTTCAGATGTCGGGGTACCTGTACGTCAACGTCAAACCAACGATCGTAGCGGTTGCATCTGCTACATGGTCCTGCTGCCGTTCCTTGTACATCAGCGACAGGCGCAGGTCCCAGTACGGCGAAAACTGGCGGCTGGCCCAAACGCTGTAAGTCTGCAATGTGTTGGGGCTCTGCCCTTTGCTGTCTTGCCAGGCCGCGTTCGCACCTACCCGGTTCAGCTCGCTGACCGCGTAGCTCCACACGCCGCGTACCTGGTCCAGCTCAGCGAAACCACCTTCGGCGCTGGCCACCGTGCTGCGTTCGGCGGTAAAACTGGCGTCAGCGCGCACGCCGGTGTAAAGCAACGAAACACCGCCCTCCCCGCGTCGGCCACCTTCATCGCCAGACACTTCGTTGACGCCTACATGCGCGTCGGCACTCAGGCGCTCGGAGAGCTGGTACTTGATCCCCACCGCCGGGGTGTAGCTGTTGGAAGCCGTGGCAGTAAGGTCTTGCTCGGGCTCGTAGCGCCGGGCGCCAAAACGCGTGTACAGATCAGCCCGCTCGTTCCAGGCGTAGGTCCAGGTAAAGACGTTCGCCAATTCGTCGTACCCCGTCAGCGAACTGATGTCATAACGGGCACGGTTGTAGGTGGTTTCGTTGCTCAAGGTGCTGCGTTCGGTGACCGCCTGGCTCCAGTTGCCAGTCAGCGTATACAGCTTTTGCGTGCCGTCGGTGGTGATGACGCCAGTGTCCAGCACCGTCCCCGACAGGGTCGAGCTTTCGTTGTAGCGTGCCACCAGGCCAAAACGCCCACGCTCGGTCGTGCGTTGCCAGCCCAGGCTCAGGTCGGGGTCTTCACGGTCATCGACCACGTCCGTGTCGGATGAGCGCAACACATGCATGCCCAACCCCAACCTCAATTCGTCACGGTCGAAGGTTCCGATCAAGGTGTAGTCCGGCGCAATGATCGTGCGCGTTACGCCTTTTTCCCCCGAGGTCAGCAACAAGGGGTTGCTGTCGTATTCGACGGATGTCGGTACCACCACCGTAGACTGCCAATTTGCCGCCAGGACCGCGTCCGTAAACGGCAAGACCAGGATTGCCGTTGCAATGCGTGTTGTTTTAAGAAGTGGCATTAAATGTTCTTATTAAAGGCAAGATCAAGGAACGACCAGCGTATCGCCAGCCTGAAGTTGGATGTTGGTGGACATGTCCCGCCCAGACACCAGGTCCTTATATCGCACGGGCAGGATCTTTTGTGAAGCGCCCGTGCCGCGGACCACCTTGATTTCGCTTTCGTCAGCAAACTTGTCCAGGCCACCCGACATGCTCAGGGCCTGAAGTACCGCCGTAGGGCCTGCCATTTGCACGGCGCCCGGCTTGATCACTTTGCCTTGGACATAGACCAGGTTGCCAGCGATGCTCTTGACGACAACGCTGACGTTCGGGTCGGGGAGGAACTTTTCGAGTTTGGCAGCCACCTGTTTTTCAACTGCCGTTACATCCTGCCCGGCAACATTGATGCGCCCCGCCAAGGGGAACGTGATACTGCCATCGGGTAGTACGGTGGCTTCTTGACGCAAGCTGTCTTCCTGCCACACCGAAACCATGACGACATCACCGGGGCTGAGCAGGTAAGTCTCACTGCTCTGGTCAGCGTTGCCCACACCGGACCACACTGTCAGCATGCAGAATGCAGCAATCAATGAACGCTTCATGAGGGTCCCTCCGGCCAAATGGCCCGACAAAGAGCACTGAATGAGAACAGCACACCAACTCTCGCTCCGCTTCACGGCTTATGCCCGCCGCGATGGCCTCGACCTTCCTGGAGGCCTTTGCCTTGACGCTGTAACCTGGGTGCAACGCCCTGCAAACCTGGGCCTTCTTGGGCTACTGGGAATATAGCAACGGCTGGGAAATTCACAAGCCGGGCCCCGGGCTTGCGACAACCAGTATCTACTTACGGGTGGGCTGGTCAGACCTCAGATCTTTCTTCTATTGGCCACCAGCACAAAGCCAACTACGGCAAATGCCATCAACCAGCCTGCGGTTGAAACAGGAATGATACTGTTTTGATTTACATACGAATCTGCGGCGCGCGCAGCACCACTCAGCAGCACGAGCAAAAACATCGATTTGATAATCAGAGTCGTGCGCATACGCCCCTCCAAAAATTCAGGATAATCAATTAGTTATTTGCGTGTTACGGCGGGAGTTGTTTCGCTGTTGACTTGAGCTTATGGGCACAATGACACTACGTCAATGATCCGACACCATAATAAAATTCAATGGGCGATGGGCAGATTCGTCAAAATATCGACATGCAAATTATGCAAGGGCTTGCGGGTTGATGCGGCCTGCGTTTCAGGGCTGAGAACGGTGGGGAGCCGTGCTTGCCCCCCGGTCTATTCATTCTTCTGCGTGGTGAACCACGACCAGCAATTGCGCCGGCTGGGCACCCACCGAGCGTAGGCGGTGCGGTGTCTGGGCGTTGAAATGCAAGGCATCGCCCTGCTCCAGCAGTACCCGTTCGCTCATGAAGTCCACTTCCACCTGGCCGGCATGCACGAACAGGAACTCCTCGCCCTGGTGTTCCTTGAAGGTGGGGTCGCTGAACTCGGACGGCGGCTGGATCAGGAACGGCAACAGGCTGCGTTGCCCGATCTGGCTGGTGAGGGCCGCGTAGCCCGGCCCTTGCCCATCCCCCACCAAGGCCTGGCGTTCGCCATGGCGCACCAGGCTGTAGCGGCTCTGGCCAACCTGTTCTTCAGCGAACAGCTCTTCAACATTCACGTTCAACGCCCGCGCCAGTTTCAACGCGGCGGCGATCGAGGGGGTATTGAGGCCGCGCTCCACCTTGGACAGGTAGCTTTTGGTCATGCCGGTCTTCTCGGCCAGCACTTCCAGGGTCATCCCCAGTTTCTTTCGCAGCAGTTTCAATCGGATAGACATGTGAAGCAGGTTTCCCAGGCTGAGGCAGCCATGATACGCATCTGACGGCTGCCGCCAAGCCTGTAGGCCCACGTTGGGCTACGGCATTACCGGGGGCACGTACTGCAACGTTGTACCCAATGCCCACAGCAACACCAGAACCAGCGGCACATGCACCAGCAACTGCACGAACGAAAAGCCGATCAGGTCGCGCGCCTTCAGCCCCAACACACCCAGTAGCGGCAGCATGTAGAACGGGTTGATCAGGTTCGGCAAGGCTTCGGCAGCGTTGTAGATCTGCACCGCCCAGCCCAGGTGATACTGCAGGTCGTTGGCCACCAGCATCACATAGGGCGCTTCGATGATCCACTTGCCCCCACCCGAAGGAATGAAGAAGCCCAGCACTGCCGAATACACGCCCATCAGCACGGCATAGGTGTCATGCGTGGCGATCTGGGTGAAGAACAGCGAAATGTGATGGGCCAGGGTCTGTTCATCCACACCCTTCACCTGAGTGAGGATGGCCGCGATCGAGCCATACAGCGGGAACTGGATCAACACCCCGGTGGTGGTCGGCACCGCACGCGCAACGGCGTCAAGAAAACTGCGCGGCCGCCAGTGCAGCAAGGCACCGAGCATGATGAACAGCAGGTTGTAGGTGTTCAGGCCAGAAATGGCGGTAATCGCCGGCTTGGTGGCGAACTCCTGGTACAGCCAGCCAGCGGCAAGGGCTACCAGCATCAGGATCAGAATGGGGCTGTGTTCCAGCCACTCCCCCGGGCGGGTGCGCTGCGGTGTGGGTGGCGCGGTGAAGCTGGGGTCTACACCACAGTCTTCGGCGCTACGTGCACTGTTCGGGCCTGGGGCCGTGGCGTAGGCGATCACCAGCGAAACCACCACAAGCGCCCCCAGCATCACGCCGGACTGCCAAAGGAAGATGGTTTCGGTAAATGGAATGACGCCGGTAATCGACAGGATCGAGGGTGGCAGGCTGGCCGGGTTGGCTTGCAGTTGCGCTGCCGATGACGACAGGCCCAATGCCCACACGGCGCCCAGGCCCAGGTAAGCTGCAGCACCGGCTGCGCGGTAGTCCATCTTCAAGTCGGTGCGCCGGGCCAGGGCGCGGACCAGCAGGCCACCAAATACCAGCGACAGCCCCCAGTTGAGCAGCGACGCCAGCATCGAGATCAGCGCCACCCAGCACACCGCAGAACGGCCATTACCGGGGATGCGTGCCAGGCGGTCGATCAACCGTGCAGCAGGTGGCGAGCTGGCCACCACATAACCGCCGATAACCACGAAGGCCATTTGCATGGTGAACGGGATGAGGCTCCAGAAGCCATCGCCAAAGGCCTTGGCGGTGTCGGTCGGTTTGGCCCCCATGGCCAGGGCACCGATACACACCAGCAGTACGGCCAGGGCGGCGAAGACCCAGGAATCGGGGAACCAGCGTTCGGCCCAGTTGGAGCAGCGCAAGGCAAAGCGGGCGGAGCGGCTGTCTTGGATTTCAGCGGCCACAGTTCAATTCCTTTTATTGGTTTTATCGGCTAAATCAGCAAAAACGCAAAAACCCTGTAGGAGCGGCCTTGCGTCGCGATAGGGCCGCAGAGCGGCCCCACGATCTCAGCGTTGATACCGGAATCGTGGGGCTGCTCTGCAGGCCTTTCGCGACGCAAGGCCGCTCCTACAGGGGCAGTGGATAACGGGTGCCTTAGAAGGTCATTTCCTTCACATCATCCGGCACGATCAGCTTGCCGGCGGTTTTCGCGATGATTTCCTCAACGCTCACACCGGGTGCGGTCTCGCGCAGGATGAAAGCGCCGTCTTCGATTTCCAGGTAGGCCAGGTCGGTCAGCACCTTGCGGATGCAGCCGGCGCCGGTCAGGGGCAGGCTGCACTGCGCCAGCAGCTTGGACTCACCGTCCTTGGAGGCGTGGGTCATGGTGACGATGATGTTCTCGGCGCCAGCCACCAGGTCCATGGCACCGCCCATACCCTTGACCAGCTTGCCGGGGATCATCCACGAGGCAATGTTGCCCTGCACGTCTACCTCGAAAGCCCCCAGCACGGTCAGGTCGACGTGGCCACCACGGATCATCGCGAACGACTGGGCCGAATCGAAGATCGAGGCGCCGCGGCGCGCGGTGACAGTTTGCTTGCCGGCGTTGATCATGTCGGCATCGAGGGTGCTTTCGGTGGGGAATTCGCCCATGCCAAGCAGGCCGTTTTCCGACTGCAGCATTACATCCATATCGGCGGGTACGTAGTTGGCCACCAGGGTAGGAATGCCGATGCCCAGGTTGACGTAGTAGCCGTCCTTCAGTTCACGGGCAACGCGTTGTGCCATCTGTTCGCGGGTGAGTGCCATGGTCAGGATCTCTTTGTTGTTCTGGTGGAGGGCGCTCAGGCCTTGACGGTGCGCTTTTCGATACGCTTTTCGAAGGTGCCGACGATGACACGGTCCACGTAGATGCCCGGGGTGTGGATTTCGCTGGGCAACAGCACGCCAGGCTCGACGATCTCTTCCACTTCGACCACGGTGATCTTGCCGGCGGTGGCTGCCAGCGGGTTGAAGTTTTGCGCGGTGTTGCGGTACACCACGTTGCCGTAGTGGTCGGCTTTCCAGCCCTTGACGATGGCGAAGTCACCGGCGATGGATTCTTCGAGGATGTATTTGCGCCCGTTGAACTCGCGCACCTCCTTGCCCTCGGCTACCGGGGTGCCGTAACCGGTGGCGGTGTAGAACGCCGGGATACCGGCGCCGCCAGCGCGCATCTTCTCGGCCAGGGTGCCCTGCGGGGTCAGTTCCACCTCCAGTTCGCCGCTGAGCAACTGGCGTTCGAACTCGGCGTTTTCGCCCACATAGGAGGCGACCATCTTGCGGATCTGCCGGTCTTCCAACAGCACGCCCAGGCCAAAGCCGTCGACGCCGCAGTTGTTGGAGACCACGGTCAGGCCCTTGACGCCAAGCCGCTTGATTTCGCTGATGAGGTTTTCCGGGATGCCGCACAGGCCAAAACCACCGGCCAGTACTGTCATGTTGTCGGTCAGGCCTTCAAGGGCCTGTTCATAGGTTGCAACGCGCTTGTCCAGTCCGGCCATGCTGATCCGCCTTTTGTAGTTGTTGAACCGACGAGGCTGTCGGTGAGCGTGTGCAGACATCTTCACCGCAAGCGACTGATTTGTTAATTTTGTTTTCGTCATCGATTGATAACTTTTGCAAAACAAACAATAGGCCTGTCATGAACGTCAAGCAACTGCGTGCCTTTGTCGCCGTGGCCAAGTACCAGAGCTTCGCCCAGGCCGGTGAGCACCTGCATGTCTCGCAACCGGCGCTGAGCCTGACCATCAAGGCCCTGGAAGAAAACCTGGGCGGCGCCCTGCTCAGCCGCACCACACGCAGCGTCAGCCTGACCGCCGAAGGCGAGGTACTGTTGCCGCTGGCACGGCGCCTGCTGGCCGATTGGGACGATACCGAAGAAATGCTGCGCCAGCGCTTCACCCTGCAACTGGGCCGGGTGGCGGTGGCGGCCATGCCGGCTTTCGCCGGCAACCTGCTGCCCCACTCGCTCAAGGTATTTCGCCAACGTTACCCCAAGGTCAACGTCACCGTGCATGACGTGATCAACGAACAAGTGCTGGAACTGGTACGCCATCGTCGCGTCGAACTGGGCATCGGCTTTGAACCGGACAACATCGATGGGCTGCACTTTCACCCTTTGTACATGGACCGTTTCGTTGCGGTGGTACCCGCAGACTCGCCCTTGGCACTGCAGCCCCAGGTCAGCTGGGCACAATTGATGGCCGAAGACTTCGTAGCCCTGCAACGCCCTTCGGCGGTACGCCTGTTGATGGAGCAGAATGTGGCTGCCCAGCACGGCAAGTTGACGGTGGCCTTCGAGAGCCACCAGCTGGCAACGATTGGCCGCATGGTTGCCAGCGGCCTGGGGGTGAGTGCCGTACCGGCGCTGTGCATCAGCCAGATGCAGGAGCTGGGTGCCCGCTGCGTGACCCTGGTCGAGCCCACGGTCGAGCGGCGTATCGGCGTGATTGCCCTCAGCGAACACAAGCTTTCCACGGCAGCGCAGGCGCTGCTTGAGGTTCTGCTTTCCAACACCCGCCCCCCGGAGGTGACATGCGTTACGTGAAACTGGCAGGTTCGAGTGTTCCGGCTATCGGCCAAGGCACCTGGTACATGGGTGAAGACCCAGGCCGCAAGGCTGCCGAAGTGGCGGCCCTGCAACAGGGTATCGAGCTGGGCCTGAGCCTGATCGACACTGCCGAAATGTATGCCGAAGGCGGCGCGGAAGCGGTAGTCGGCCAGGCCATTGCCGGGCGCCGCGACCAGGTTTTTCTGGTCAGCAAGGTCTACCCGCACAATGCCAGTTCTCGCAGCATGGCAGCCGCCTGCGAGCGCAGCCTCACGCGCCTGGGCACCGACTGCATCGACCTGTACCTGCTGCATTGGCGTGGCCAGCACCCGCTGGAAGAAACCGTCGAAGCCTTCGAGCGTTTGCGCGAGCAAGGCAAGATCAAGCGCTGGGGCGTGTCCAACTTCGACGTCGACGACCTGCGTGAGCTGCACAACCCTGACTGTGCCACCAATCAGGTGTTGTACAACCCGGCCCAGCGCGGCATCGAGTTCGACCTGCTGCCGTGGAGCGAAAAGCGCGCACTGCCGACCATGGCTTACTGCCCGCTGGCCCAGGCTGGGCGCTTGTTGCAGCACCCGACACTGGCAGAAATCGCCGAGCGCCATGGCGCCACTCCGGCCCAGGTCAGCCTGGCCTGGGTAACCCGTACTGATGGCGTGATCGCCATTCCCAAGGCGGTGGAGCCTGAACATGTGCGGCTGAATGCGGCTGCGGGCTCGCTGACATTGACCCGTGAAGACCTGCGGGCGATTGACCGGGCGTTCCCGGCGCCTGCGCGCAAGCAGCGGCTGGCGATGGTGTGACAAGCAGACGGTAAACCACCAGCGAGACTCCAACGTGTTGCATGGCACCGGCTGCGCCGGTGTTCGCGGCTAAAGCCGCTCCCACAGGCATAGTGCTAACTCGAAGCCAGCACAGTTCCTGTGGGAGCGGGCGCGCCCGCGAAACAGGCAACGCAGTGGATGGCACCGGCTTTGCCGGTGTTCGCGGGCTCGCCCGCTCCCACAGAGATTGCGCGAGCTTTAATATTTTAAACAAGACAGTTGCTCCCAGAGCGATCCGCGCAAGGACCGGGGAATTAATGGAAGTCCCGGCTGCGCACATCCAGCCCCTGCAACAATGGGCTCACATCCTCCAGCCGCCGCGCAATCAAGTGCCTTACCCCTTCCTCCTGCTCCAGTCGCCCGCTGACCTTGAGCAACTGCGACCCCACCAGCGCCCGCCGCTGCCGTTCGGCCAAATCCCGCCACACCACCACGTTGACCATTCCGTGCTCATCTTCCAGGGTCACGAAGGTCACGCCGCTGGCAGTCTGTGGCCGTTGGCGCCCTACCACAAGGCCAGCCACGGCAATGTTGTCGCCATGCTCGACACCCTGCAACTCCAGCGAACTCCGACACCCCAGCGCCCGCAGGCGCGAGCGCAACAGGGCCAGCGGATGCGGCCCGAGCGTGGTGCCCAGGGTCTGGTAATCGGCCACCAGGTCCTCAGCCACGGTGGGTACAGGCAGATTCACGGGTAGTTCAGGCGCTGCTTGCACCTCAGCGAACAGGGGTAACTGCGGCTGTACCGCTGCTACCTGCCAACGTGCCTGGTGCCGATCGCTGGCCAAGGCCCGCAACGCCCCGCCATCAGCCAGCCGAGCGCGGGCGCGGGCGTCGAGCCCGGCACGCAGGCACAGGTCTTCGACATCACGCCAGGGCCGCTGCGCCCTCGCCTGCTCCAGGCGTATGGCATCGGCTTCGGCCAGGCCGCGCACCAGGCGCAGGCCCATGCGAATGGCCAGCGCCCCTCCTGCCTTTGGTTCAAGGGTGCAGTCCCAGCCACTGTGGCACACGTCCACCGGGCGCACGTCGATACCCTGGCGACGAGCCTCCTGCAGCAACTGATCGGGGCTGTAGAACCCCATGGGCCAGCTATTGACCAATGCGCAGGTGAAGATGGCCGGTTCATGGCACTTCAGCCAGCTGCTGGCATAGCACAGCAAGGCAAAGCTGGCTGCGTGCGACTCCGGGAAGCCATAGCTGCCAAAGCCTTTGATTTGCTCGAAGATGCGTTCAGCAAAGGCCAGCTCGTAACCATTGCGCAGCATGCCTTGCACCAGCCGTTCGCGGTGGGGTTCCAGGCCACCGTGGCGCTTCCAGGCGGCCATGCTGCGGCGTAGCTGGTCGGCCTCGCCCGGCGTGTAGTCGGCCGCGACCATGGCCAGCTCCATCACCTGCTCCTGGAACAGGGGTACACCCAAGGTACGCTCGAAGACGTCCTTGAGCTGCGGTGAGGGGTAAGTCACGGGCTCCTGTTTCAGGCGCCGGCGCAAGTAGGGGTGCACCATGTCGCCCTGAATCGGCCCAGGGCGCACAATCGCCACTTCAATGACCAGGTCATAGAAGGTCCTGGGCTGCAGCCGGGGCAGCATGGCCATCTGCGCACGCGACTCGATCTGGAACACGCCCATGGTCTCTGCCCGGCTGATCATCGCGTAGGTGGCCGGGTCCTCGCCGGGGATCGAGGCCAGTGTCAGTGCTTGGCCGCGATGGCGTTGCAGCAGGTCGAAACAACGGCGCAAGGCACTTAGCATGCCCAGTGCCAGCACATCGACCTTGAGCAGGCCGACCATGTCCAGGTCGTCCTTGTCCCACTGGATCACCGTGCGCTCCACCATGGCAGCGTTTTCCACCGGTACCAGTTGGTCGAGTGGTTGCTGGGAGATGACGAAGCCCCCCGGGTGCTGCGACAAGTGCCGGGGGAAACCGATCAGTTCGCCAGCCAGTACCAGCAGCCGCCGCAACGATGGGCTGCCGGCCTCGAAGCCGGCTTCTGCCAGGCGTTGGTCATCGGGAATACGGTCGCTCCAGCGGCCACAGCATTTGGCCAGGGCATCCACCTGGTCCGCCGGCAAACCCAGCACGCGCGCCACATCCCGCACGGCACCCGCTGCATGGTAGGTATTGACTACCGCAGTCAGCGCCGCACGGTGTCGGCCATAGCGGTTGAACACGTACTGGATCACTTCTTCGCGCCGGTCGTGCTCGAAGTCCACATCGATGTCAGGTGGCTCGTTACGCTCTCGCGACAAGAAGCGCTCGAACAACAAGCGGTGTTCCATGGGGTCCAGTTCGGTGATACCCAGCACGAAACACACCACCGAGTTGGCTGCCGAACCGCGGCCCTGGCAGAGAATGCGCTGGCTGCGGGCAAAGGCGACGATGTCATGCACGGTCAGGAAATAACTTTCGTAGCCAAGCTCCTCGATCAGCGCCAACTCCTTGGCCAGCACGTCACGCACTTTGCCGCTGGCCCCATCAGGCCAGCGCAACGGCAAGCCCTGCTCGCACAGCTCACGCAACCAGCTCGCCGGGGTATGGCCCTGAGGCACCAGTTCGCGGGGGTACTGGTATTTCAGCTCGCTCAAGTCAAACTGGCAGCGCTCGGCAATGGCCAGGGTCTCGGCCAGCAGGTCGGCGGGATAGAGTTCGCCCAATTGTGCCTGGCTGCGCAGGTGGCGCTCGCCATTGGCAAACAGAAAGCGACCGGCTTCTGCCACCTGGCAATGCTGGCGGATGGCGGTCATGCAGTCCTGCAAGGCACGGCGGCCACGCACATGCATGTGCACATCGCCACAGGCCACGGCGCGAATACCCACTTCAGCCGCCAGGCTTCGCAAGCGTTGAAGGCGCATACCATCGTCACTGCCACGGTGCAGGTGCACGGCCAGCCACAGGTGCTCGCCAAACACGCTGCGCAGCCACGCGCCAGTGGCCGTATCGCTGTGGTCATCGGCGACCCATAACGCCAGCAGGCCATCAGAGTGCTGCAGGTCATCGCGAAGCAGCTGGTACTCGCCCTTGCGTGCTCGCCGCCGAGCCCGAGTGATCAGCGCACACAAGTTCTGGTAGCCGGCCAGGTTCTCTACCAGCAGCACCAGCTTGGGGCCGTCCTGGAGTTGAACCTCACTGCCTACGATCAGCCGCAGTTGGTGCACCTTGGCAGCCTGCCAGGCCCGGACGATCCCGGCCAGGGTACATTCGTCAGTGATCGCCAAGGCCTGGTAACCCTGGTCACGTGCTCGCCGGAACAGCTCGTCGGCACTCGATGCACCGCGCTGGAAACTGAAGTTGGACAAGCAATGCAGCTCGGCATAACCCGGGGTGTTCATGCAAACCAGCCCTGCAGCCACATAGGGCCGGCCTGGCCCAGGTCGCGATAGGCCCAGCCCCGCAAGCCATCACGGGTTTCGATACGGTAGTAGTCGCGGCGTACGTCGCCACCATCCCACCAGCCTGACTCAATCCGCTCGGCATGGCCGTGTACCTGGTAGCCGGCATCATCCAGCGCTACCGGCGCCGGCAGCAGCCAGCCTGGACGGCTGCCCGGGGCAACCGGCATGTTGCCTTGAGCACCCTGCCCGCCAGTTGCCAGGCACATTCGGGGCGGTGATCGGCTGCCGCGGTCAGCCCCTTGACGGCGGTGTCCCCCAGGCGAGCGCGCAGCCGCTCGCGCAGCTGCTCCCAAGGCTGCGCCTGTTGCGCACGTGGGTCGAACAGCGCTTGGTGCTGCGGCACAAAAGGTGGCAGGTCGTCAGCCACCAGCCGCAGGTTGCGCACGGGAGCAGGAATGCGCAGCGGCTCCAGGCGCCCCCGGGCCAGTTCAAACAGCATGCCGGCATCGCGCTCGGCTGCCAGCAGGCCTACCTTGAGCAGGGTGTCCGGCCCATCGGCATGCTCCAGATGCAGGCAAAAGCGTTGCACACCACAGTCACGCCCGGCCAGAAACGCCGCAAGGTCGTTGAGCATGCGCCGCAGCGGGAACAACAGCGCCTGATGCGACTCGACGTCGAAGTTCAGCTCCAGCCGGGTCTCGAAGCGGTCCGGTGGCAGGTAGAAGTCCAGCCCCGGATTGCGCAGGCCGAGTAGCTGGTCGAGGTGCAGCTGTACCTGGGCCGGAAAGCGCCTGGCCAACGTATCACGCGGCAAGGCCAGCACCTGGCTAAGCTGGCGCAAACCCATGCGGTTGAAGGCTTCGGCGGCCTCGGCCGGCAAACCGATACGTGTGATGGGCATGCCTGACAGCGCTGCACGGGTGGCGTCGGCATCACCCACGGCCAGGCCATCATGCCCATTGGCAAGCATGCGTGCCGCCACCGGATTGCTGGCCATGACGATACGGTGACGCAGGCCCAGGCCTGCAAGCTCCTGGCGCAAGCGTGCCTCGAACAAGGGCCAGGGACCGAACAGCTGCAGGCTGGAGCCCACCTCCAGTAGCACCGCACGTGGGTAATGCAGGCTGACCTGGGCGCTGAAGCGATAGGCCCAGGCCGCCAGCAATTGCTGTACCTGTTCGATACGCCCGGGGTCGGCTTCGACACACGCGAAACCATCGGCCAGGGCGCGTGCTGCCGTCAGGGTTTGCCCTGCCCGCAACCCGAGTGCAGCTGCTGCCGGGTTGACTGCTTGCAGAACCCGACGCTGGGTAGGGCCACCCAATAGCGCCAAGGGTGTGTCGGGGTCGTCACGCTCACGCAGGATTGTGTCCAGCGCCAGCTGAGGGAGCAGGATACAGGCCCAGAGCATGGTGCATCAGCCCCGCCCTGAGCAGGCGATGGGCAGCGCTGGTGGCATGCCGCCCCGGCTTTTCAGCACACGCCACTGCGCGGGACGTGTGTCGATGGCAATGCGCAATGCGGCTGGCGACGGGTTGTGCGCCGCTTGATGGGGCCTGCAGGCAAAGGCCAGCGCCTGGCCGGTTTCCGCAGCAACCTGCAAACGCCGCAGGGCTCGGTCATCAGCACGCTCAGGCCAGCACAGCACCGCTGCGCAGCTGCCGGAGCGCAGGCACTGCTCGGCAGCCCACAGGGCATCGGCAGGCTCGGCATCCACCTGTACCAGCCAGCGCAGGTCCACGCCTGCCGCTTGCCACGCAGGGGCGTATGGAATAAAGGGCGGCGCCACCAGCACTAGCCGGCTGGCTTGCGCACTGAGCCGCGCCAGCGTTGGCCACAGCAGTTGCAGTTCGCCGCAACCGGGGCTGGCCAACAACAGTTCGCTAAGTGCCGCTGCCGGCCAGCCGCCTTCGGGCAGGCGCTCGTCAAGGCTGGCATGCCCGGTAGGCTGCAACCCGAGTGGCCGGGCCTGGGCCTGCCGCCCGCGCCATACACGGCGCTGGTCGAGCAGCCTGTCGAGATCGACCACCGCGCCCATCAGTCGCGCCTCAGCAAGCCGCAGAACACGCCTTCGATAAAGAATTCCTGTTCAGGCTTCACATCGATGGGCGCATAGGCCGGGTTGCGTGGCAACAGCCGGTAATTGCTGCCCTGGCGTTGCAGCCGCTTGATGGTCACTTCGCCGTCCAGGCGCGCAACCACAATCTGGCCGTCGCGGGCGTCGGCCTGCTGAAGGATACCGACCAGGTCACCGTCGAAGATGCCGTCGTCGATCATCGAGTCGCCGCGCACTTTAAGCAGGTAGTCGGGTGTACGGCGGAACAGGCTTGGGTCGAGCAGCAACTGTTCGTGGATATCAAGATCCGGGCCGATGGGGGCGCCAGCGGCTACCTGGCCCAACACCGGGACTTCAAGAATTTCCGGCCGACGTAACGGTTCGGCCAGGCGAATGCCCCGCGCCTGGTTGGGCGTGACATCGATATAGCCAGCCTGGCAAAGGGCGGTGATGTGCTTGCGGGCTACGCTGCGCGAAGCAAAACCGAAGCGTGTGGCGATATCGGCCAGGCTGGGGGGCTGGCCATGATCGGCAATGCGCTCACGGATGAACTCGAAAATGGCGCGGCGTTTGGGAGTAAGATTGTCCATGGAGCACATTTGTACTCCTTTCGGAGCACGCTGAACAGCCCCCCTTGTCGCCAGCTTTGGTTATCATCCCCTGGCTCGTGTTTTTCTGATCTGGATATCCCATGCTGACTGCGCTGCTGTTCGACCTCGACGGAACCTTGACCGACACCGACACCCTGCACTTGCAGGCTTTTCGCCAACTGCTGCGTGAGCATGACGGCCGCGAGCTGAGCCAGGCGCAGTTCGATGCCCAGGTAAGCGGCCGCGCCAACGGCGAGTTGTTCGCCGAACTGTTCACAGAGGCCAGTGCCGAGCAGTGCCAGGCATTGGCCGACCGCAAGGAAGCGCTGTTCCGGGACATGTCGCCGCAGCTGGAGCCGATGCCAGGGCTGTTGCGTCTGCTGGCCCATGCCGAGGCCAAGGCTATGGGCATGTGCGTGGTGACCAACGCGCCGCGGCTGAACGCCGAGCACATGTTGAGCGCCATGGGCCTGGCCCAGCGGTTCGAGCATGTGCTGGTGGCCGAAGAACTGGCGCGCCCCAAGCCGGACCCTCTGCCCTACCTCACCGGGCTGCAACGGCTGGGTGCCGAAGCCGGGCAGGCGCTGGCTTTTGAGGACTCGCTACCGGGTGTTGCAGCGGCCAGTGGTGCCGGGATATTCACCGTGGGCGTGGCTACCACCCAAACGCCGGAGCGGTTGCTGGCGGCGGGGGCGAAGTTGGTAGTGAATGACTTCAATGACCCGGCATTGTGGGCGTTGATCGAGCCCACCCAATGACCCTTGAAGGTTGCCCATGCTCATCGACGAAGAACTGACCCTCAAGAAGCTGGAAACCTTCCTTGCCTTCATGCGCACCGGCAACCTCGGCCGTGCGGCCGTCGAACTGTCCACCAGCGCCGTCAGCGTGCACCGCGCCATCCACTCGCTGGAGAGTGCCCTGCGCTGCCCACTGTTCAAGCACGAAGGCCGCCAGCTGATCCCGCTGGAAAGCGCCTACGTGCTGGAGAAGAAAGCCCGGCAACTGATCCAGGACGCCGAGCAGATGGTGCGCCAGACCCGCGAAGCCGCCGGGTTCTATGCCGAGCGCTTCCGCTTGGGTGCGCTCTATTCGCTAACGGTAAAAACCGTGCCCAAACTGGTCATGGGCCTGAAGCTGCGCCGTAGCGAGCTGAACATCGACCTCACCCTGGGCTCCAACGTCGACCTGCTGCAGCGCCTGAAAAACCACGAGCTGGAGGCCATTCTGGTTTCACTCGATGAAAGCGCCAGCGACCCGGCTTGCGAGCAGTTGCCGTTGTTTTCTGACGACATCTTTCTCGCGGTCCCCACTGACTCGCCCTTCGCCGGGCAAGCCGAGGTGGACCTGGCCGACCTGGCCGACTCCACCTTCATCACCCTGACCCAGGGTTTTGCCACCCACCGCGATGGCGCACGGGTGTTCCAGCAGGCCGGCTTCGAACCGAAAGTGGCCATGCAGGTGAACGATATCTTCACCCTGCTGAGCATGGTCAGCTCGGGCGTGGGCTTTGCCCTGCTGCCTGGGCGTATCGCGGCGGTGTATGAGAACCGCGTCAGGCTGATTGCCTTGAAGCCGCAATATCGCTTGCAGCAGCATATCGGCGTGGTGTTTCTGAAAGCGCGGGAGCGGGAGCCGAACCTGCTGGCGCTGCTGGCAGAGTGCCGGATGTACAGCCTGGAGCGCTAAGCTGCCGTGCGGCCTGCCGATACCGGGCCTCTTCGCAGCACAAGGCTGCTCCTACACGAGTGCGCGATACTTGTAGGAGCAGCCTTGTGCTGCGAAGAGGCCGGTACAGGAAAGCTCAAGCCATCATGGCCCGCTGCACATCGCCCACTGTGGTGGCCAGGCTGCTCAGGTGCAGGTTCAGCACCCGCTCGACAGGCGCCTGGTCCACCGGCCAGTGCAAGGCAATACTCCCGGCCAGGCGCCCTTCTGCATGCACCGGCAGCGCAATGGCGCGAATCAGGAACGGCAAGCGCACCGGGTATTCCCAGTGCCCTTCGGTTCGCTGGCCAAAGCCCTTGTGTGCTTCCTCCTCGATATCACGCAGCAGCGTGTCATCGCCCAGGCGCTGATCGGCCGCCAGACGCTGCACTTCATCCCCCGCCAACTCTCCCAGGCATGCCCGCCCCATCGCCGAGTGAAACAGGCTGGCATGGTGCCCGACGATCTGGCAGGTATGCGGATAGCGCTTGCGCAACACATGGGGGATGGCGCTCTCCATTACCTCCAGCCGCTCGCCGTCGAAACACGACAGGTCCACCACCAACCCAGTGCGCTCGCTCAGCTCCAGCAGCATAGGTGCAGCACTTTCCACCAGGCGCCGCTTGAAACGCATCTGCCGGTCACCGAACAGGCGTCGCGCGCACAGGCGATAACGCCGGTCGCTAAGGCCACGGTAGATCCAACCCTGCTCCTGCAAGGTTGCCAGCATGCGCGACACTGTGGCCTTGGGCAGGCCAGTCAGATAATGCAGTTCTTCCAGGCCCAGTGCCTGGTGCTCGCCGAGCAGGTCGACGATGGCCAGCGCCCGCTCAACCGAACGCACGCCGCCACTGTCTGCCGTGATGCCCATGGGTATGACCTCCTTGTAGCTGGATGGTCAGCATAACCAGCAAGAACCGCGCCTGCCCAGTGACTTCATGAAGCCAGCAGGCAAGCTGGCGGGCGCCGCTCGACCCAGCGGGTGAGCTGTTCATGGGCATACGCCAGTTGCAACACGGCGTGGTCGGCCTGGGCCGGGCCTATGATTTGCAGGCCCATGGGCAACCCGGCACTGTTGAAGCCGATGGGTATGCTGATGCTTGGCAGACCGGCCAGGGTCGGGCCGATCACCACTTCCATCCAGCGGTGGTAGGTGTCCATCGCCCGCCCCCCGACGACCGTGGGCCAAGCCTGCTTTGCATCGAAAGGGAACACCTGGGCCGACGGCAACAGCAGGTAGTCGTAACGCTCGAACAAGTCGGCCAAGGCACGGTACCAGTCGCTGCGGTCCAGCGAGGCCTGGTACAGCGCAGCGGCGCTCAGGTGCAAGCCACCTTGCACTTCCCACTGTGCTTCAGGTTTGAGCAATGCACGCTTGGCTGGGTCGGCATAGGCGGCACCGAGGTTGCCATGCACCAGGAAGTGGCGGTGGGTCAGCCAGCATTGCCACAAGCGCGCCGGGTCGTAAGCCGGCTGGCAAGCCTCCACCCGGCAACCCAGTTCGGCGAAATCGGCCAGTGCTGATTCGCACAAGCTCATCACGCCGTCATCCATCGGCAGGTAGCCGTTGTAATCGCCCAGCCAGCCAACCCGCACGCCGCGCAAGTCACGCTCAAGCCCTGCGGCAAAATCGCGGCGGCCCTCGCTCAGTGACAGCGGTACCCGCGCATCAACACCCGCCTGGGTCGACAACAGCCGCGCCACATCCACCACGCTACGCCCCATAGGCCCTTCGGTGGCCAGCTGCTGCACGTACAGCTCTGGCGCAGGCCCATGAGGCACGCGGCCCTGCGACGGGCGCAGGCCGAACACATTGTTGAACGCCGCCGGGTTGCGCAGCGAGCCCATCATGTCGCTGCCGTCAGCCACCGGCAACAGGCGCATGGCCAGCGCGGCCGCCGCGCCGCCACTGCTGCCACCGGCCACACGTTGTGGGTCGTAGGCATTGGTGGTGGTGCCGAACAGGGTGTTGTAGGTTTGCGAGCCAAGGCCGAACTCGGGCACGTTGCTTTTGCCAACAATCAGCGCCCCGCTCGCCCGCACCCGCGCCACGCTGATCGCGTCATGCTCGGGCACCTGTTCGGCTAACAGCGGCGACCCCAGGGTGGTGCGCAGCCCGGCAGTGGCCGCCAGGTCCTTGATCGCCTGCGGCATGCCGTGCATCCAGCCGCGCGAGTGACCACGGGCCAGTTCACGGTCACGCTCATCAGCCTCGGCCAGCAACGCCTCAGCCGGGCGCAATGACACCAGCGCGTTAACGTGCGGGTTGTAGCGCTCGATATGCGCCAGGTAGGCCTGCATCACCTCCCGGCACGATACCTGCCGGGCATGGATGGCCTGGGACAAGGCCTCGGCATCGAGGGCAACGATGGGGTCGATGGCTAGGGGCATCACGGTTTTACTCCAAGGTTCAAGGCGGCAGGCTTGCCCGCTCGGGGGGCCTCTTTCAGGCAATAAGTGCCCAGCAGTGTCAGCAAGCAGGCGAACAGCACGTAGAACGACGGTGCCACAGGGGTGCCGAGCACCTTGCTCAGCCAGGTAACGATCAACGGGGCAAAGCCGCCGAACACCATCACCGCCACGTTATAGGCCACAGACACACCGGTAGAGCGCACCTCGACCGGGAACTGTTCGGCCAAGGCGGTAGGCGCCGGCCCGAAAAAGCCACCAATGGCCGTGCACAGCAGCAGTTGCATCACCAGCAGGCGTTCCAGCGAAGGCGCGGCAGCCACCCACATGTACAGTGGATAGACCATCACGAAAAACGCCAGAGTGAAGGCCATCAGCACCGGCCGACGCCCCACCCGGTCTGACAATGCGCCGGCCAAAGGAATGACCACCGTCATCAGCCCGACGGCGAGCATCTGTATCAGCAGCACCTGATCCAGCGGCAAACCGAGATTCTTGTGAGCGAAGGTCGGCATGTTCACCAGCACCACATAGAACGACACCGTCGCGCCACAGGCCAGCCCCATCGACACCAGCACGCTGCGCCGATGCTCACGCAGCACCTGCCACAGGCTGGGCGACTGGCCCTTGGCCTGCCGGCGCGCCTCGACGAACTCCTCGGGCTCTTCCATGTGCTTGCGGATCCACAGCCCCACCGGGCCGATCAGCAGGCCGAGCACGAACGGGATGCGCCAACCCCAGCTGTCCAGCGCCTCTGGCGAACACAGGTGTGTCACAAGGGCCACCATCGCCGCTCCGGAAAACACCGCCAGGCACTGCCCCACCAGTTGCCACGAACCATACAGCCCCTTGCGGTGCGCGGGTGCGCTTTCCACCAGAAATGCCGTGGCACTGGCGTACTCGCCACCCGTGGCAAAGCCCTGCAGCATGCGCGCCACCACGATCAGCATCGGCGCGGCCATGCCAATGGCCAGGTAGTCGGGAGCAAAAGCGATCATGGCGATGGACACGGTCATCAGGCGGATGATCATCTGCATTGCCGCCTTGCGGCCTTTGCGGTCGGAATACATCCCCAGCAACACACCGCCCACCGGGCGCATGAAAAAGCCGACGCCAAAGGTGGCCAAGGCCATCAGCAGCGAGGCGTACTCGTCGTCGGACGGGAAGAACTGTCGGGCGATGATGCTGGCCAGAAAGCCGTACACGATAAAGTCATACCACTCCAGGGCGTTGCCAATGACGGCAGCCACAACCTGCCGGGTGCGCGACACGCCGGTGCTCGAACTCTGCATAGAAACACTCCACACGATGATTGGGTGATCGCCCAGGCGCGGTTGCGCCCGGGTTCCAGCGGCAGTGGTAAAAACGCAAGGTCAGGCGGGCGCGAGCCAGCGCTCTGTCAGCGCGCCCCAATAGGCGGCGCCGGTCAGCAGGATGTCGTCGTTGAAGTCGTAGGCCGGGTTGTGCACCATCGGCCGCCCCACGCCGTTGCCGATGAACAGGTAGGCGCCCGGGCAGCGTTGCAGCATCCAGGCAAAGTCTTCGCTGCCCATCAGCTTGCGGGTGTTGCCATCCACCGCTTCGGCACCCAGCAACTCCACCCCTACCTGGGTTGCAAAGGCGTTCTCCGCTGCATGATTGACCAACACGGGGTATGCCGGGCGGTGCTCGATGGTGGCACGGCAGCCAAAGCTTTCGGCCTGGCTGACGATGATCGCCCGCACCCGCGCCAGGGTCTGCGCCCGCACCTCGGCATCGAGCGCACGCAGGCTCAGGCGCAGCAGCGCCTGTTGCGGAATCACGTTGGCTGCTTCGCCAGCCTGCAAGGCGCCTACCGTAACCACGGCAGCCTCCTGGGCATCGATGTTGCGCGCCACCACGGTTTGAAGCGCCATCACCACACTGGCCGCCGCCACCAGCGGGTCCACGGTCAGGTGGGGCATCGAGCCATGCCCGCCAACCCCGTCGAGGGTAACCGTCATCAGGTCTTGCGAGGCCATCATCGGCCCCTCGCGAAAGCCCAGCTGCCCGGCCGGAAGCCCCGGCATGTTGTGCATACCGAACAGCGCATCGCAGGGGAAACGCTCCAGCAGCCCATCGGCCAGCATCGCCTCGGCGCCACCCTGGCCCTCTTCGGCCGGTTGGAAAATCAGCGTAAGCGTGCCGTCGAACTGCCGGGTTGCCGCCAGGTACCGGGCAGCGCCCAGCAGCATGGTGGTGTGGCCGTCATGGCCGCAGGCGTGCATGCAACCCTGGTGCTGGCTGCTGTAGGCGGCGCCAGTCGCTTCGTGGATGGGCAGCGCGTCCATGTCTGCGCGCAAACCCAGGCGGCGTGAGCTACTGCCATTGCGCAGCACGCCCACCACGCCGGTCTTGCCGATGCCGGTGTGCACCTCATAGCCCCACTCCTCCAACAGCCGGGCGACCAATGCAGAGGTGCGGCTTTCTTCAAAACCCAGTTCGGGGTGGGCATGGATATCGTGACTGATAGCGTGCAGGTCGCTGGCTACATCGTTCAGCCAGGCTCGGATGTGCTGATGTCGGGACATGTACAGTCTCCTCGCGCGGGTGGTTTCCCGTTCTTGTTGTTCGCCTTGAGGTCACGACGGGTAAGGCAGGTCGTGCTTGGCGACAGGTAACCGCGAGCAGGCTGGAAGCACAATCTAATCTGGTTTCACACGGTGGAACCGAAAGTACCCATGCGTGTTGGCGTAGCCTGCTTCGCTGACTCCAGTGTGTTTTTGCTGTTAACGTGGGCGCACTGTTCAATTGCTGCAAAGGACCGCGCCATGCCCCCACGCCAAACGCCCCCGACCGGTTTCGTCCGCGTGCGCGGGGCCCGCGAGCACAACCTGAAGAACATCGATGTCGATATCCCTCGCGATGCACTGGTGGTGTTCACAGGCGTGTCTGGTTCAGGCAAGTCTTCGCTGGCCTTTTCAACGCTGTACGCCGAGGCCCAGCGCCGCTATTTCGAGTCGGTGGCGCCCTATGCCCGACGCCTGATCGACCAGGTTGGCGTGCCGGACGTGGATGCCATCGAAGGCTTGCCGCCTGCGGTGGCCTTGCAACAACAACGTGGCACGCCAAGTGCGCGTTCCTCGGTGGGTAGCGTGACCACGTTGTCCAGTTCCATTCGCATGCTCTATTCCCGAGCCGGCCACTACCCGGCTGGCCAGGCGATGCTGCATGCCGAAGACTTTTCGCCAAATACACCGCAGGGCGCCTGCCCGCAATGCCATGGCATGGGCCGGGTTTACGAAGTGACCGAAGCCACCATGGTCCCCGACCCGTCGCTGACGATTCGTGAACGTGCAGTTGCGTCATGGCCGATGGCCTGGCAGGGCCAGAACCAGCGAGACATCCTGGTGACGCTGGGCTATGACGTTGATATCCCCTGGCGTGATTTGCCTCAGGCACAACGTGACTGGATTCTGTTCACCGAAGAAACCCCAACCGCCCCCGTGTATGCCGGCCTGACCCCGGCGCAGACCCGCGCCGCCCTCGAACGCAAGCAGGAGCCCAGTTACCAGGGCACGTTCATGGGCGCGCGCCGCTATGTGCTGCACACCTTCATGCATTCGCAAAGTGCACAGATGCGCAAGCGTGTGTCCCGGTTCATGCGCCCCAGCCCCTGCCCGATGTGCCAGGGCAAACGCCTTAAGCGCGAGGCACTGGGGGTGACTTTTGCCGGGCTGGATATCGCTGAACTGTCGCACCTGCCGCTGCAGGCATTGGCCGAGGTATTGCGCAACGTAGCGGCAGCGGACTACCTGCAGCAGCAGCAGGAAGACCTGACCCTGGAAAAACGCCTGGCCGCCCAGCGCATCGCCAACGAGCTGCTCGAACGCATCGATACGCTGCTTGACCTGGGCCTTGGCTACCTGGCGCTGGAGCGCAGCACACCGACCCTGTCCTCCGGTGAGCTGCAACGCTTGCGCCTGGCCACCCAGCTGAATTCGCAGCTCTTCGGTGTGATCTACGTGCTCGACGAGCCCTCGGCCGGCTTGCACCCGGCCGACAGCGAGGCCTTGTTAGAAGCCCTGCAACGGCTGAAGCTCGCCGGCAACTCGGTCTATGTGGTTGAGCATGACCTGGACACCATGCGCCGCGCCGACTGGCTGGTGGATGTGGGGCCTGCTGCCGGTGAGCACGGCGGCACCATTTTGTACAGCGGGCCACCCGCAGGCCTGGCGGGGGTCGAGCATTCGTCCACCCGCGCCTACCTGTTCGATGCAACGGCCCAGGCCACGCGTGCATCACGCCAGGCCCTGGACTGGCTGAAACTGGAAGGCATCACCCGCAACAACCTCGTCAACCTCAGCGCAGAATTCCCCCTGGGCTGCTTCACTGCCGTGACCGGTATTTCCGGCTCGGGCAAGTCCAGCCTGGTGAGCCAGGCGCTACTGGAACTGGTTGGTGCGCACCTGGGCCATGCCGAGCAACGCAGCGAACCCGAAGAGCAGAGCCTGGAAGATGAACCTGAACAGGCCGGCAGCGGACAGGTAAGCGCTGGCCTGGGCACCATAAAACGCCTGGTGCAGGTCGACCAGAAGCCGATCGGCCGCACGCCACGCTCCAACCTGGCCACCTATACCGGCCTTTTCGACCATGTGCGCAAGCTGTTTGCCGCTACCGAGCAGGCCAAGGCGCAAGGCTTCGATGCCGGACGCTTTTCTTTCAACGTCGCCAAGGGCCGTTGCGCCAACTGCGAGGGTGAAGGCTTTGTCAGCGTCGAATTGCTGTTCATGCCCAGCGTCTATGCGCCCTGCCCGACCTGCCATGGTGCCCGCTACAACCCGCAAACCCTGGCAGTGACCTGGCAGGGCATGAACATTGCGCAAGTGCTGCAATTGACTGTCGACCATGCTCTGGAAGTGTTCGCCGAGCAACCGGCGGCACGTCGCTGCCTGCAAGTGCTGCAGGATATCGGCCTGGGCTACCTGCGCCTGGGCCAGCCTGCCACCGAGCTGTCCGGCGGTGAAGCCCAGCGCATCAAGCTGGCCACCGAATTGCAGCGCATGGCCCGCGGGGTGACGCTGTATGTGCTGGATGAACCTACCAACGGCCTGCACCCACAAGACATCGACCGCCTGCTGGTGCAGCTTAACCGCCTGGTCGATGCCGGGCACAGCGTGGTGGTGGTCGAACATGACATGCGGGTGGTGGCGCAAAGTGACTGGGTGATCGATATCGGCCCGGGGGCCGGGGATGCCGGGGGCCAGGTGGTGGCCAGTGGCCCTCCCCGGGAGGTGGCTGGCTGCGCGCAAAGCCGCACCGCAGCGTTTTTGGCCAAGGCCTTGTAAAGCCGTCAATGGGCCGCAGGGCGACCCGTTGATCTCATCACCCACGCACCTCGTTTACAAGGTTTGCAGGCCGCTCACCCGCCAACGCGGCCAGCAGGTTGTCCACGGCGCAACGCGCCATGGCATGGCGGGTTTCCTCAGTGGCAGAACCGATATGCGGCGTTGCCACTACGTTATCGAGTTGCAGCAGTGGCGAGCCCTGCGATAACGGTTCTTGCACGAACACATCCAGGCCGGCCGCACGGATGCGCCGGGTGCGCAGCGCTTCGATCAGTGCGGGTTCATCTACCACGCGCCCACGTGAAATGTTCACCAGGATCGCCTCAGGCTTCATCAATGCCAGTTCCCGGGCGCCGATCAAGCCTTCGGTTGCGGCACTCAACGGCACAGTCAGGCAAACAAAGTCCGCCTGTTGCAGCAGGCCAACCAGGCTACACTGGCGTGCGCCATAGCGTGCCTCCACTTCAGGCTTGGTACGCTGGCTGTGATACAGCACGCGCATGCCAAACCCGGCGGCGGCACGCCGGGCCAGCGCCTCACCGATGCGGCCCATGCCGATTATCCCCAGCGTCTTGCCATGCACATCGCTGCCAAAATGCGCCGGGCCGAGGTTGGCCTGCCAGTGGCCGTCGCGTACCCAGTTTGCCAACTCCACTACACGCCTGGCGGTGGCCAGTATCAGGGCAAAACCGGTGTCGGCGGTGGTCTCGGTGAGCACGTCGGGCGTGTTGGTCAGCATCACGCCACGCCGGGTGAGTTCAGGGATGTCGTAGTTGTCCACCCCTACCGACACGCTGGCAACCACTTCCAGCGTTGGCGCCAGATCGAGCAGGCTGGCGTCCAGGCGCAGGCTGGCCCCCAGCAGCCCGTGTGTACCGGGCAAGGCATCGCGCAGGCGGGCAAGCCCATCGGCCTGGGCAGTGTCCACCCACGTCACCTCGACTTGCTCGCGCAAGCGTGCCATCAGGTCGTCGGACAAGCGTTTGTACAAGACGATTCGTTTCTTCATTGCAGGGTTCCTAAGGGTTCATCGCCAAACGCGAGCCGCCGCGCTTGGCCTGGCCAGTCGTCTGGGACGTATTGAGTGCGGCGGTAAGCACCACCGCCGTCAACAGCGCACCGCACATGAACAGGTAAGAGGCACCCGGCCCGCCCGTGGCGCCGTTGAGGTAGCCCACCAGCCATGAACCACCGAACGAGCCCAGCGCACCCATGCTGTTGATCAGTGCCATGGCGCCGCCCGCGACATTGGCCGGCAGGATCTCTGGCACGATGGCGAAAAACGGGCCATAGGGGGCGTACATGCAAGCGCCGGCCACCACCAGCAGCGCGTAGGACAGCCAGAAATGATCGCTGCCCAGCGCATACGAGCCATAGAACGCCACGGCGGCGACCAGCAGCGGCGGCCAGACGAAACGCTTGCGCTTTTGCAGGCGGTCGGACGCCCAGGACACGCTCACCATGGCCAGCACTGCGGCCAGGTAAGGCACCGAAGCCAGCCAGCCGGCCTGCACGATATCGACGTTGGCCGCCTGCTTGAGGATCGAAGGCAGCCAGAGCACGAAGCCATACACGCCGATGCTCCAGCAGAAGTACTGCAGCGCCAGGATGATTACCTGCGGCGAGCGGAACGCCTCGCGGTAATTCTTCACCGGTTTGATACCCTGCTGTTCGGCCGCCAGCGCCTGCTGAAGGGCTTGCTTTTCCTGTTCGCTCAGCCAGCTGACCTGGGCCGGGCGGTCATCCACCAGGCGCCACCAGAAGAACGCCCAGATCACGGCGGGCAGGCCTTCAATGATGAACATCCAGCGCCAGTCGTAATGCTTGATGAGGTAGCCCGAAACCACCGACATCCACAGGATGGTCACCGGGTTGCCCAGCATCAGGAAGGTGTTGGCGCGCGAGCGCTCGGCGCGGGTGAACCAGTGGCACAGGTAGACCAGCATTGCCGGCATGACTGCGGCTTCGACCACCCCCAGCAGGAAGCGGATACCGATCAGCATGTAGACGTTGCTGACCATGCCCGTCAGCGTGGCCAGGCCGCCCCAGAGGATCAGGCAAACGAAGATCAGCTTCTTCACACTGCGCTTTTCGGCGTAAATGGCGCCAGGCACCTGGAAGAAGAAATACCCGAGGAAGAACAGCGCCCCCAGCAGCGAAGACAGCACGGGCGTGATGTGCAGGTCTTCGGCCATGCCGGACGCTGCGGCGAAACCGTAATTGGCCCGGTCCAGGTACGCCAGGCTATAGGTAAAGAACACAATCGGGATGATGTACCACCAGCGGCGCGGTGCCAGACTTTGGCTTTGCATGGTTTGTGCCTCCTGAGCTTGTTGTTTTTGTGGCAACAGGTGTTTCGGGGGGGTTCACGCACTCGTGCGCAGGTGAGTGGCGTCCAGTTCATGGCGCAGCGGCAGCCCTTCCATGTCACCACGCGACTGCACGGCGCGGCTGCCGCACCAGTTGCCGCGTGCTACCGCTTCGGCCACGGCACGGCCCTCCAGTAGCGCGCTTAGTACACCCACGGCAAACGCATCACCGGCACCGACCGTGTCCACCACACGGCTGACCGGTACCGGCGCCACCTGCCCTTCGCCCTTGGCGCTGCGGAAGTAGGCACCCGCGTCTCCCAGTTTGATCACTACCAACTCAACGCCCTGGTCGAGGTAGAAGCCAGCGATGTCCGCGGGTGAGCGCTGACCGGTCAGCAACCGGCCCTCCTCCAGGCCCGGCAAAACCCAGTCAGCCTTGGCCGCCAGGGCATTGATTTCGCGCACCATGCTGCCTTGGTCTGGCCACAGGGACGGGCGCAGGTTTGGGTCAAAGGAAATGCTTTGCCCGGCGGCGCGCATGGCGTCTACCAGGGCATGCGACAATGCGCGACACCCCTGGGACAGCGCCAGTGGGATGCCGGTGGCGTGCAGGTGGCGGGCTTGCAGCCAGTCTGTGCGGATGTGCGCGGGCGACAGCTGGCTGGCCGCCGAACCACGGCGGAAGTACTCCACCACCGGGTCGCTACCATCATCGCTGCGGGATTTGAGCTGAAAACCCGTAGGGTAACTGCCATCGACCTCGACGCCGGAGCAGTCCAGGCCTTCGCGGCGCAAGCTTTCGAGCACAAAGCGGCCCAACGAGTCGTCACCCACCCGGCTCAACCAGCGGACCTTGAAGCCCAACCGGGCGAGGCCAACGGCTACGTTGCTGTCCGCGCCGGCGATGCGTTTGCCGAACTGGCTGACAGTGGCCAGGCCCCCTGCCTGCTCGGCGACAAACATGGCCATGGTCTCGCCGAAACACAGCACATCATGCTCATGCATGGCTCACCCCCTCTTCTGCGCCCAGTGCAGACAGGCTGCGCACCTGGGCGCGGGTCAGCGCCAGCAGGTCGTCACCTGCCAAGGGGTACTCGACGGCGCGCACCACGCCGGGGGCGAATTCGGCCATCATCACTGACCACGCCTGGAGGTCTGCCGCTTGCGGGGGTATGGCGACCAGGCGACCATCAACCCGCCGCTGCACAGCCTTGCAGTGCACATACCGCACCCAGCGGCCAAGCTGTCGTGCGGCTTGCCGAGCAGACTCGCCCTGCCACTGCCAGTTACCGATGTCGAAGGTCATGCCCAGGCGCAGCCCAAGCACCTCGGCACGCTGAAAGAAATCCAGCATCGGCTGCAGCCTGCCACCTTGTGCGGTCTGGTCATTTTCAACCAGCAGCAGCGGACCATCGGCGGGCAGTAGCGCCGCCAACGCCGTTACATCGCAGCGCTTGCCATAGTGCCCCAGGGAAACCTTCAGCGCGACCGCGCCAAGCGCCCTGGCGATTTCCAGCTTGTGCAGCAGCAACGGGTCGGGGATACCTTGCTCGGTCCACAACTCAAGGGGCGTGGAATACAGGCATTCCAGGCCTAGCGCAGCAATGACCGCCCCCAGCGCAGCGGTGTCCGGAGCGCTGGCGAACAATTCTTCGCGCAATTCCACACGGCTGACGCCAGCGGCTGACAGCAGATCCAGAAATTGCTCTTGGCCAGTTTGCCGCACAAAGTCGGCGCCGTAGCTTGAAAGGCTGATGGAAACGGGGTTCGGGTGCATTGTTCTTATCCTTATGAAACCGGTTTCATTTTTAGAAAACAGCAGGCATGCAGCTACCTGCCACTGATTAACGTGGGTGGGTTGAACCTCGGATGATCAGGTCGGCCTTGAAGTCGATGCGCCGCGCGGCCCCGCTATCACCGCGCAAGCGACCGAGCAGGCTTTCGAAAGCCGCCACACCGATACGTTCGGTGGGCTGGGCCAGCGCAGTGATGCCATTGCCGACCAAGGGGTACCAGTCGAGATCGTCCAGGGCAATCAGCCCGACGTCCGCGAACATGTTGCGCCCTGCCTGGTGCAGGGCCTTGGTTACCGCCAGGGTGGCGACGCCGTTGAAGGTAAAGATCGCCTGCGGGCCATGGCCATTGGCGCAGAGGAACGAGGCCAGTTGGCCGTCTAGCCGGGCGCTTGTTTCCAGCACTTGCTGGCGCATACCGACGCGACGGCTGACCGACGCGCCGAACGCCTGCACCCGCTCAAGGCGCGAACTGGTGCCGTCGAGGGGTTCGGTGACTGCCAGGATATCGCGGTAGCCCTGGGCCTGCAGGTGGTCCAGGGCCTGCTCGACCGCGTCGGTATTGTCCAGCCCAACCAGATCCACATTCAGTTCGGGCAACTGGCGGTCGACCAATACCATGGGGATAGTGCGTTGCAGGTTGAGCAGTTCTCCGGGGTGGTGACCGAGCGTGTTCACGATCAAGCCTTCAACGTTGTACGACTGCAGGGCTACCAGGTGCTGGCGCTCCTGCTCGTCGTCACGGTCGGTGTTGCACACCACCAGGCTGTAGCCATGCTGACGGCAAGCGGTTTCCACGCCATGCATCACGGCCACCGAATAGGGGTTGAGGATATCCGCCACCAGCATGCCGATCAGCCGCGTCTGGCCACGTTTGAGCCCGCGTGCCATCTGGTTGGGGCGATAGCCGAGGCGTTCGATCACCTCTTCCAGGCGCTTGGCGGTGGCTTCAGCCAGCAACTGACGGTCGCCACCGATGTAACGGGAGACGGTGGCCTTGGAAACGCCAGCGACACGCGCTACTTCGCTGATGGTGACCCGTTCGCGGGCATGGGCAGGCGCGTCGGTCATGGGCAGTCCTTATGATTATTGTGATAGCGATGAAACCGGTTTCAATACAGCAAAACAAAATCCGTTCGTCAACCTGCTGTTGATCATGGCAGGTTGAAGAACAGGACTATCAACATTAGATATCTGATTCATCTTGTTGATATATATGACTTCATAAGCTCAAAAAAAATGTGAGGCCCCGTTTGCCCGCGAATGCAGGCCCAAGGCATTTTTCACATTCAGGTCACTCTCTGCTCACATCCCGCTGCCTACAGTGCCGGCGCTCGCCAACAGAACGAGCTGACAGGAGTGGTAGCATGCTGCAAGGCGTCATCGTCAAATCCCCAAGCCTCAGGGCTAGCCAGGCCTTGCGCCTGCCTTCGCGCAGCGTGCTGATCGCAGTGTTGTGCGTGTTGCTGGCACTGGCCGTGACTGCGTCCTGGGCCCACACCCGCGCGGCGCTTCCCGATCTTGGCAATCCGCAACAACTCCAACGCAGTGGGCTTCATGCCCAGTGGTCGAAAGGTTCGGTCATTGTCGTGCTGCGCCATGCCGAACGCTGCGACCGCTCCCGTGGCGCCTGCCTGGGCGACCCCAGCGGTATCACTGTTGCGGGCAGCCGCACGGCCTCCGATGTAGGCCTCGGCCTGCAACACCTTGGCCTGGGCACAGCCGATGTATGGGCCAGCCCAGAGGTGCGCACCCGGCAGACGGCACAAGCCATGTTCGGTGATAGCATTGCCACGCAAGACTGGCTTGCCCAGTGCGACGGCCACTTTGCAAACAACGCTTTTGCCCACAAGCGGAGCGGCCATAACCTGGTGCTGGTCAGCCACAGCGGCTGCATGGAGCAGTTGGAACAGGCGCTTGAGGTACCTGACAGTGCCCGTTCCAACAGTTATGCCAGCGCCCTGTTCATCACCCAGGGTAGCGATGGCAAAGCGAAGCTCCTGGGCCAGATGGATGCCAGCCAATGGCGCAAACTTGTTGATGCGAAGGAACTCTGAACATGCCCCGCCGCGCCACCTTCTACCGTAACAACCTGATGCTGCCATTATTGCTGGCGGCCATCGTATTCGTGGCATTCGACCTGACAGAACTCGACCGCTGGATCAGCAACCTGCTGCTTGACCCCGCCACCGGCCAGTTCCCGCTACTGCACGATCAATGGTTCGAGAAAGTCACCCACAAGTGGCCACGTATACTGCCGGACTGGACCGGTGAACTGGCAGTCGTCGGCAGCTTGCTGTCCTTCATCTGGCCACGCCTGGCAAACCGCCCCCAATTGGGCGTGACCCGGCTGCTGGAAAAAACCCGCGTCGCCCCAGTGCTCCGTTTTACAACCCTGCACCGCCGCGATCTGCTGTTCGTCGTAGTGGCGTTCGCGCTGAGCACCACCGTCATTCATTACCTGAAAAGCCATACCAGCGTGTACTGCCCGGTAGAAACCACCCTGTACGGTGGCCAGCAAGCCCGGGTGGAATGGTTCGAAAACTTCTCCTGGTGGAGCAAGGCTGGCGATGGCCGTTGCTGGCCAGGTGGCCATGCTTCCAGCGGCTTTACCTTGCTGGCCCTGTATTTCGTAGCACTGCGCCATCGCTGGGTGCATGCCCGCAAACTGCTGGTGGCCATTTTGCTGGTTGGGTTCGTGTACGGTACTACCCGGGTGTTGCAGGGCTGGCACTATATGTCTCACACGTTCTGGGCCGGTATCTTCGTGTGGCTGACCTCTTGGGTAACCGCGATGTTCTTCTATGGCCGTAGTGCCCTGCAGGCACCGGCAAACAGCCCTACCCCGGCTGGTACGGCTGTTCCACAGCTGTTGTAGTTTCGGCCACAAAAAGGTTGCGTTTTGCCCTGGCCTGCGGCGATGCTCTCAGCACCGTTGAAGTGACGATCAGGGAAGGCCTTTATCAGCATGGAATCGCTTCATAGCATCAAGTCAGACCTGGTCAGGACAGCTGACCACCTGGACCAACTCAGTCAGGCCATGAGCGGCCACGCCAGGTTCATGGAAGCCCGTGGCACCTCGCAGAGCGAAATCGATGTCACGGCGCATATCAAGTCCATTGATGTAGTGGCCGATGAACTACGCTCTGTCGCCGCAAGGATCGACGATATTGACGGTGCTCGCAAATGAACGACCCGAGCGGTTTGGCCATCCGACTGCTTTGATGCCTTGACCCGACTCAGCGCCCCCAAACATGGGGATCAGGGCCTGGCGCCCCGGTAAAGCCTGAGGGCCGCAACATCCAGGGCCAACACGCTGGAAACCAAGAAAAACATGACGTAAAGGTCTTCAGGAAGCATTGCCGTATCCCCCAAATGCACCGGTTTTCAATGGATCAGCAATTTCTGTTCCATTGTTTACCTCAAGGGACTGGGCAACTAATCAACTGAACTTGAGCTTTGCCACTTTGCTCAGCGCCCACCCACTGAACACATAAAACGCATCCAGATAGAACAGGCCTTCGTAATTGGTCAAAGGCGCGTTGTTCAGCAGCACCTCAGGTGCCGGAGCAGGTGGAAATAGGGCATATAACCCGTTGGGCAGCACCGCCAGAACAAGCAACAACAGGTAGGTGAGGACCTGCAGCAGGGTGGCACGACGAGGGTATTTGCCGGCCCATTTCAGGCCGTAGAAAGCAACCAGGCCGGCAACTGGCAACACCCAGAAATGCGTCGGGATCCCGATGAACATTTCAGCAACAACGCTTCTTGCTTCCACCCGCTGTACTCCATCCAAATGCCCGGATTATTACGGGCGGGGCTGGCAAAAGCAAAAAGAGACGCAACTCACGCCACCTCTGGTGCTACCAGCCACTTCTTGAACTTCGCCGGTGAACCGGCGTAGAGCGCGTTCGGCGGCACATCCTGGGTCACCACGCTGTTTGCGGCGACTACGCTGTTGTGGCCGATACTGATACCTGGCAAAACCACGGCACCGGCACCAATCCAGGCATTGTCGCCTACCGTGATCGGGGCAATGTAATCATTGTCCTTGCGCCGCTCGGGGTTGAGGTCATGGCTGGTCGTACACAAGCGTACTTGTGGGCCAAGCATGGCCATACGGCCGATGCGGATAGTGGCTTCATCCAGGAACACACAACCGCTGTTGATGAAAGCGCCCTGCCCCAGCTCCAGGTTGCCACGTTCGAAGTAGAACGGCGGCCGAATGACCACATGGCTTTCAGTGCGAACACCGGTTTTGGCCAAGAGGCGGTTGACCTGCTTCTTGCCCAGGTCATGGGTATCCAGCAAGCGCATGAACTGACGCGCAGACAAGGTTCTTTTGAGTTTTGCGACGAATAAAAGCAAGCGAGTAACCCGACTGTGGTGATGGCTTGGGTTGCGTCATCGTGACATACGGAGCAGGTTATCGGCGAACCCTGTGGTTTCTTGAACCGGCACCCGCACCAAAAGCCCGCTCTCGACGGCGGGCTCTTGGTGTCATAGGGTTTAGTGAGTCACGCTTTGGAACACATCAACGCGGCGTCCAGCAACCTGCCATGGTCGTACCAGGCATCGCGTTGATAGGCCGTGAACTGGTGCTGGGCTCCCGTGCTGCGCAGTTCGACCAGACCATCTGCCTTGGTGGGGTCGGTACTTTCGATGAACAGCCTGACCGAGTTGTCGCCGTCGACCTCGTAGGCTTTCACATTGCCTGGAAGTTCGCCCTTTACGCACCCCAGGTAGGCGGGTGGACTTTTCGCGGTGGAGCCAGAGGTATAATCATGGCCGTCTCGCACGTCACGGTTTTGTGCGCAACCGGCCATGAGCAATGTGGCCAATGCGGGAAAAAGTACTGCACCTGCTAGCGATCTTGAGCTCTTCACGCGACACGCTCCTGCTGCCCCCATCGCGAACCTGGGAAAGTGTTGCCAAGCCCTTTTTTAGTTTTCATTCGCCCATATTACTGCCCAATCACGGGCAGGCCATATGTTTGTTTGCTATATGGTTTCAGGGAGAATTTGTGGTGCCCTGAACGTAATCTACAGCATCAGTAGCGGCGGTACTCCTGACCATGATGGTCGCTGTCATAGTAATGACGGTGATGCCTGCCATCGTGCCAATACGGCCAGCATCCACTGAGCAACAGCAACCCTGATACCACGACGACCCATGCAGTCTTGCGTTTCATGTGCGTACCTCCGGCCAGGTGAGCCCAGGCCTTGCATACGTTGGACTGCACAAGGGCTGGATGTTCAGCCGGCGGGTAGCCGCTGGTCTTCTTCACTACAAGATTTCATGTAGCGGTCGTCATGCGCTGATGGCAAATAGCCCCAACTTCGCGTACTGCCGAGCCCACTATCGGGGTCAGGTGATAGCCCTCAGAAACACCAAAGTCGCCGCCAGGTCCAGGACCAGCACGGCAACCACAACGAAAACCATGTAATAGCGGTCATCCTGAGTCATTTTGGCGCTCTCCGCGTGCTCAATGTCTCAGGGTTACAGCAATAACTGTTCCAGCACCCTGGCGTTTTCGGGTGCTGTCACTTTTTTCATGTTTCGCTCAATGGCTTGCGCAATTCGACCTCCAGCTTTCGGCAGACGTCTTCGATGACGTGCTTACCCAGCGCCGGGCCAGAATAGCTGTCCGCCTCCTCGTGGCATCCTTCCACTGCCTTCTGGACCTCAGCATCTTCATTGCTTTGCGACGTGTTGCCGAGATAGAGCCCGAACGCCACGCACAAGACCACGGCAACAAAGAACCCAGTAATGACTCTGTTGCCGAAGCCCTTTTTGGCTTGCGCCTTCGGCGATTCCAGCTGACTGGCTCGGTTGCCATTCGCCACGGACATGAAGCTACCAACGATGAAAACGCTGGCAGGCCCAATAAGCCAACCTACGCTTGTGCCGGGGCTCACTACCGGCACGACAATGCTGGCTGCGTACAAGGTAACGCCTGCCCAGAAACGCCTCCGTGGCGTCATCCACTCCCGAACAGCTTCCAGCCTTTTGCCCATTACCACGTTCCCTGTCTGGTAAACGGCGGAGTTTATCACAGCCGAGACCCTGCTCATCGGGCACCTGGCCGCCCTTGCACTTCATTTATCGGCCAACAATTTCCATTGCCTGGCCATTTCAGGCAGATGCGTGAATGCCAGGAAAGTGACTGTGCCCCTTAGTTTTCTACCCTGCGATTAGATACACCTGTTAGACAGGGCAAAAACTCGCGATATTCGTTCTGAACCTCTTTAAGCAGCTCGTCAAAGTCCGAGCTCCCTGTCAGGACGAAGCCGAGCTGAAGTGTCATCATATTGAGACCATTGCTATTAGCTACAGCATCCTGAATGAGCTTCACAGGATAGCCTTCGGCATGGCGCCGCAGCGGGTGAATACCACTATGAACATAAGAATTCATTGCGTGATAATTCACATCCTTGAAGTTCAGCAGCATCATGGATGCTGTGACAGGCGCCTTCTCCACGACCTGCGTTAGAATTTTTGAGAACATGGGCATTTTTTTGGCTGCCTGTTCGGAATTTACTGTCAGTGGCGAAGCGAGAACTTCAATGTCGGAGTCGGTAGCGGCGTACAGAAGCCAAACCCCTCTCGCCAGTGCCTCATACTGTAAGCGAAGCATCGAAAACGCTGAGGTGTAACATCGTATCCTAACCATACAACGAAGGCTTAGCGCATGCTCGACCGCTAAACCACAGGCCGTCAACGCTAGCTCATGACGTATCCCCGGATACACCTCGATTTCTTGCAGCAGATCTACAATCTGTGCATGCAGTTCATCCGAGCCATCCATAAATTTTTCCAGCATTCCCTTGCCTCCTCACTCAAATTCGCCGCCGCGCTGATTCTAGCAGCTCTAATCAATTGGTATCGCTCGCCTCACATCCGCAGCTCATCAACTTTACGCCCTGAAATCAAAAGCCTCTGGCGATTGCGTCGTCACATAGTGCGCCAGGTAGTTGTCCAGTACAGTCTCTGGATCATCGAGCAAACGATAACCGGCCAAGTCACCGTTCTTCACGTGATAGACCTTTCCGTCGCACTTGCCTTCGTCAAGAAACAGGGCATCACCCGCATCAGTCAACAGCCAGCATAGCAGGTAGTGCTCGGAGCTCGCCTGGATGCTTTTGACGAAATCCCTGACCAACGTCTTTTTTACCCCGCGCAGTACTCGATAGCGCTCGATTGTCAGACGTCCGCTGTAGGAAAACGGGGAGTTGGTCCAACCCATGGACTGATAGGAATGTTCGGTCAACATAAAGGACCAGAAATAGCGATACAACTCCTTCCATCGGGGCGGTAGCATCGCGCAGTCTCGCTCGAATTCAGGTCCCTCTGTTTCATATACAACAGGCGCCAGATAGAAGAACAGGTTCAGTCCCCGCCCTTCAGCCGCGAGTGATCCTAGCCAGGTGCCCTCAAAAAATCTGAACAGCACTATCGGCTTGGCATACTCACGCTCGATAGCGGCCACGGTGCGAGGAAAGGCTGCTGCGAAGCCAGGAAACATTTTGCCAACTGATGCGCCGAGCCCATCGACCACTACGCTGTTCAGGCGCGGCCTCTGTGCGTCACCAAGATCAGCTGCGCTCGTGCACACCAAATCAAACCTGTCCTTGTCAAGCATCATTTCTCCCTATTTGAATTCCATCTTCAGAATGCCTGTATCGGCCGGACAACGCTTTTCTCTAGCAGGACTTACTCCCTCTAATGATTGCGGCCTCAAGGATTTTCACCCACTAAAACCGAAAGGTTTTTCAAACAGCTTTAGGCTGTCTGGCGTTCTGCCGACCATAATCCGTCCAGGGCCTCCACATACACCCACCTCCCACAGTCTGCTATCGACCCATTGCAGCCGGTGAGCCGAACAGCAATCACTGTGGGAGCGGGCGCGCCCGCGAAGAATCCAATGCGGAGCCTGGCACCGGCTGCGCCGGTGTTCGCGGGCACGCCCGCTCCCACAGAGTGTGCGTCGTGCTCACGAACCCAGTAATTTTTCAGTGTCTGCTATGGGTTGAAAGCGCCGGTCGTTAATGACCGCTTTCGACCCTCAGCCGTCTTTGGCGGAGGGCAGCCAACGACCATTGGCTATCAGTGGCGAAAAGCGTTCACGGCTGAGTCTGTACGGCAACGACAACAAACTCGCTGCCCGCTAAATCAATAGACTTTCTCCAAGCGTATTTGATGTTGGGGATGGCAGGAAATTCGGCTAAATGTGCTTTTCTTGCCAGGTCTCGATGCAAAGCGGGCGTAAGCCCGGGGAGCGCACCGGCAGGGAGGTTGGTGCACCATGCATCAATGAAACCTTTGAAATTGCTATGGCTACCTTGGGTCACGTGTGTCGACCCCTTGTACGAAACTACGTAGGTATAAAGAGGCACAAGAACGTCCTGTCGGATGTTTGAAAGAGGATTTCGTTTTCGTTAGGTAACGTCGATCTTAACGCGTAGCGTCCTTATGGATCAAAGAGGCCTGTGACCTGCTGCTTCGGGTAGAGAGCTGCCAGCAATTACTGAACGCTTCGACACCCGTTTGCCGCTTGCGCAGTTTAGGCTGTTTGCGCATCGTCACTGTTTTTTTCTGAAAATGACTCAGCGATCAGTTTGGTAACGTACTCATGCATCCAAGAGTTGCCGCCAGCGTACTCAAGTTCATCCTCTCGAATGGAAAAGGTAAGCACCGGGTTCACGTTCTCAGCATTTACATTCAAGCTAGAAACACCATCAATCAAAGCCGTTATCCCAAACGCAATATCTTGGGTTAGATCACGAACCAAATCGCTTGGCGCTTCTGCGCGTTCCAAAGCGCATCGGATCTCCTCGATAATCCGACGTGACATTTCTTGTTGATAATCATCGAATCGTCCGTTGCTTACTAATTTCATCGTGGGTTTCCATAGGAGTTGAGAGATAATTCAAGGGCAATGTAGCAGTGAATAAAAACCCCAGATAATCACCGAGATGACGGCTGCAGCTATAGCGAGTGAACCGACCTCAGAGCAGTATGGTCACGTCACTGATTTCTACGCTCGTGCTGCGGATAACACCTCCTACTCCATAGGTGGACTCAAATTCCACTTCGATTGATGGGGCCTCCAATTGCTTAAACCTGATCGACTTAATGACATTCTGGTGATTAAAGCCCTCAATGGAAAGAAATTGAAGATCCGTGAAGAAAAACTCGATCAGCACGCTTTTACAGCAGACTATTTCGTAATCTGCGGTGCCGACCCCGACCTCCCTGTACTGGCAAACGTTAACGCAAAGGTGAGCGGAGGTTTTGCCTAGCTGGCCGGGGGCAGCACGAGCGGCAGAAAACGAAATGACTTCAGCATCATGAAAACTAGGCCAGTATCCAAGTGCATTAGTCACTTTTTTGGTATTGCAGATATAGGCTGGGCATTCGATGCTTGATAAATGCCCCGATGCGGACAACCCTCCCTTGTTGGAGGAGCCGGGCTTCTTCTTAACCATGGAGCGCCGCCTCGATAATGCTCTGTACTTGGGTCATCGTTATACCGGTGTGTTGCTCTAAAGAAAGGGGGTGAACTGTATAATCAAACAAGATAAGCGGACGCTCACCCAAAGGCATGGTTTGAACTTGAATTTCAAGACCCAACGTTGACGGCTCGTAGGGCAAATTGCTCTGTAGGCACCCGGAGTACAGCGGTTCGGCTTCCCGGCCATCAAGTTCCCAAAGCTCACACATTCGAAGAAAATTTCTTTCGCTCAATGAGACCCATGCCAACCAGGCAAATGGACCGACGCCGTCGGTTACCGGGATGAGAATACGGCCCAGGACGAAGAAATGCTTGCCATCTATCACGCATTGATCAGATGACAATTCGCCTCGTTCATCTCGCTCGGTCTCTGGTATTGAGTACCAGAGGTCTGGCGCGCTCGGGCCAAAGCACATCGGCAACTCATCGTGAGGCTTGCCGCAGGTGTTACATATAAAACCGCTCACAGTGACTTCCATGTTTGTAGAGAACCCAACGGGTGAATACCGCACCAGAGCGTCATTCAGCGTGCTCGCAAGCCTACACGGGTAAACCTGACTCGTGAACGGATTTATTTCCGGCCGTCAGCGAATAACTGTTGGTTCAGGAACAGCCTTGACCTGATGCCCTCTTTCGCTGCCAGGCGATGACTATCGGCAATCGATGGCGGGTACTGCTCCGTTATGACTGCTCTTGGTCGACAGGTGTCCGCGATGACCGTCCGCTTAGAGTCGTTAGCGGCCAGTTACGGCCGACAGCTTTCGACCCAAAACAGTCGCTGAAAAATAACCCGTTTCGGGGGCGCTACACGCACACTGTGGGAGCGGCTTTAGCCGCGAACACCGGCAAAGCCGGTGCCAGCCACCGCGTCGCCTGCTTCGCGGCTAAAGCCGCTCCCACAGGAGTCGAGGATAGCTTGCAAGCGGTATTTGATCGGTGGTAGCTGAGGGTCGAAAGCTGCCGGCCGTAACTGGCCGCTAACGACCCATTACTGACATTGATTAAATCGAGTCTGGTTTAATCCGGGAGCGAGTACATGAGTTTCAACTGTAAAGGGGTCAGCTCATCAAGCTTTCGCTTGCGGCTCGTACTGATCCAGTGCTTGTCCGTACGTATCTCAGGTGGAGAGTAGCTGGTGCTGTATTCGAAGTTTCCCTCGCAGCTCTGCACAAGCCACGCCCCGCTTCGGAAACCGTTCACCGCAGTGGTAGACAGGTATTCGTCAAGCCGGATCACGCATCCTTGTGGAAAATCCGTTTTTATCAAACGCACCCACTCCTGAGTAATGTCATTGTCGGCTGTGCAAACAGTTGAGACGAGGAATAGGAGCGAAGCCACGATGGACTTGTTGAATGTCAGCATGGCGGTAATTCTTGTCGCGCGTGAAATGAGAGAGCACCAATATTTATTCGTAACCATTGAGCGGCTCAAGCTGCCTCTTCATCCTCAATCAGCGCCCACAGCCTGGCCGCCTCGGCAAACTCCAGCATGTCGGCCAACTGGCCTGCATCAACGTCCCCGCGTCGGTGCGCAGAAATCGCGAGCTCGGCAAGCACCCCGGCTCTACCATCCGGATCGGCCACCAGAGCGGGCTGATCATTGAGTTCGGCCAGCCAGCCCGGTGGCAGGCTCAACATCTGACCGTCCATAGCTCGTCGATCCGCGTCGTATAGGATTGGCTCATCATCTCCCTCCTCATCCCCCAGTCCGGCGTTGCCGGCACGCTGGCGGACCGCATCGTCCCCCTCCCCCAGCGCTCGTTGATGTCATCCATCACCTGCATCAGTCGGTCACACGCCACCGATTGCTTGAGCGCAAACAAGTCCTCTGAAAATTCACCTGCTTGCCGCAGGTCCATCAGCAGCACCTCTGCCTTGCTGTAGCGGAACCCCGGCCTGAAAATCTGCCCGACCGCATCGGTGGCCAGTCGGGTCATCAGCAGCGTGTCGCAGGTCGGGTATGGCAGTTCCACCAGCGCCCCTTGTGCGTGGTGCGCCTCATCCGGGTTGAACATGCCGGTGCGGATGCTGACGCGCATGCGCTTGCACACGGAGCTCTGGGCCCGGAGCTTTTCCGCTGCCCGACCAACGTACGTGGCCACTGCCTGCTTGATGGGCGCCAGCTCTGTCAGCCGCTTGCCGAACATCCGGCTGCAGCAGATTTCCTGCTTCGGGGGCTCGGCCTCGTCCAGTTCCAGGCACGGCGTGCCAGCCAGCTCGCGGGCAGTCTTCTCCACCACCACACTGAATTTTTGCCGCAGCGTCCAGGCATCCGCCTTGGCCAAGTCCATCGCCGTGTGAATGCCCATCGCTTCGAGGTGGGCGGTCATCCGCCGGCCAACGCCCCACACCTCCTTCACTTCCGTGTTGCGTAGCACCCAATCGCGCTTGAACGGATCAGTAATGTCGACCACGCCCCCGGTCTGTGCCAGCAGGCGCTTCGCCATATGATTGGCCAGCTTGGCGAGCGTTTTTGTGCCGGCGATACCGACACCCACGGGAATACCGGTGCACTGCAAGATCCTGGACCGCAGCTTGCGCCCGAACTGGGTCAGGTTTTCCTGTACGCCGGACAGGTCAGCGAAGCACTCGTCGATGCTGTAGACCTCGGCGGCGGGCACCATCGATTCGATCAGGGTCATGACACGCTCGCTCATGTCGCCGTACAGCGCGTAATTACTGCTGAAGGCCATGATGCCGTGCCGGCGCAGTTTGTCCTTGGCCTGAAAATACGGCTCGCCCATCTTCACGTAAGGCTTTGCGTCGTACGACCTGGCAATCACGCAGCCATCGTTGTTGCTCAACACGACGATGGGGGTCTTGGCCAGGTCTGGCCGGAATACGCGCTCGCAACTCGCGTAAAACGAGTTGCAGTCGATCAGCGCAAACACCTGGTCACTGCGCATGGTCGCGAACGCTGTAACGCACCACACCCCAGATGACGAGCTCATCGCCCTCCATGATGTACCGCGGTGGGTAGGCCGGATTCTCCGATTTCAGGATCACCACGCCGTCGCGCCGGTGGAGACGCTTGCACACAGGCTCGCTGTTGACGGCCGCAATCACCACATCGCCATGCTCGGCTTCGCGGCCGCGGTCTACGATGACGATATCGCCCGAGTAGATTCCCGCCCCTTGCATGCTGTCGCCCTCGATTTTCACCAGATACACATGGGGCGCACGGAGGTCGAATAACTCATCCAGGGAAATATGGCCTTCCAGGTGGTCCGCAGCAGGCGAAGGGAACCCGGCCGGGACGTGAAACGAATAGAGCGGTAGCGGTTCGGTATCGCCGGTGGGCGTACCCAGGAATGTGATGGTCATGGTGGAAGGTCCAATGCAAGCTGTATGCATATACAGTAAATCCGGCATCGGCTGCCCGGTCAATCCTGGGCGATGAAAATTCTGACGGGCGAGATGGAAAATGTGCGGACGCTACTCGATGTACGAGTCGATGGATCTCTACCTGCGCCAGCTGTCGCTGGATCTGGTCATTATCAATGGATACGACCACGAGCCAATCGGCCGCTATAACGTGGCGCCATCGACCCGCGTTGAAGTCTTACGCCAGGTAGAAGGCGGGCTGAGTGTGGATCGGGTCAAGTGGGGCTGGTCGCCGTCTTGGGCAAAGGGGAAGCGACCTGACCCGATAAATGCTCGGGCAGAAACGGTTGTTACAGGAAAGTTCTTCAAAGGCCTGTGGCCACATGGCAGAGCCCTGGCACCGGCAAATGGGTGGTTCGAGTGGGTGCCCGACCTGGCGGATCCGAAGCGAAAGCAGCCGTACTACATCACCAGCGCCGACGGAGGCCCGCTTTATTTCGCTGCGCTTGCAGAGGTCCATCAGGACATCGAACCGGACCAGCGCGATGGATTTGTGATCATCACCGCAGCAGCGGATCAAGGGCTGATCGACATCCACGACAGGAAGCCTTTGGTGCTGGCCCCTGCCCTCGCCCGGGAATGGATCGACCCAGCTACATCGCCGGAGCGAGCTGCGCAGATCGTGGAACACGGTTGCATGCCGGCTGCGGAATTTCGGTGGTATCCAGTCGGCAAGGCGGTGGGGAATGTCCGGAATGAGGGTCAGGCGTTGATTGTGCCGATAAACGACGAAAATCCTCAGGGTCAGCTAAAGTTTTGATGAGTACAGGCACCGCGAGATAACGATCATGCTAAAACAAGAAGCAGACGACGTGATTGAGCGCATCAGGGACGATCTGAAAAGGCACGGAGTGCTCATCGGCTACGACCCGGAACTTTGCACAGCTGAATTTGGATGCGATCTGGACCATCACGTTGCTCAAGTAAGAGAAGACCCGAACAACCGTGTGGTGGGTATCGCGATACATGATGAAGGCTTGTGGGCCCAGCTTCAGCAAGGAACGGTGTATCGCTGTGTGGTCAGCGATTGTCGAGGGAAGCTCTTCGGCATTCCGATCACGATTGAACCGAGAACGGATGAGTCCTACACCATTCTGTACAAGCTTTAAAGCATCAGGAGGGTAGCCTGCCGTCCGGGTTGCCCTCCCGGTGAGCCCTTTTGTGTTCCAGCCGAGCAAAGATGGGCTGTGGATCCACGAACCAAGTGGCCTAATAGCTATCGCTAACCGTCCGCTATCGACTCAAAACTGTCCTCTGTGGTGATCAGCAACTACCCACTCAAAGGGAGACTCACGGAGCACTAGCTTTCCTGTCTTCTAAGCTATCAGGCATGGATCTGAAAGCTAGGGCAGGAATGACAGTGACCCGTAGAGATGATCTTACCTATTCAATCCTGATGATCACTGCCGTTCTCCTTTACGCCAGCATGGGTGCCGACCCGCTGTACATAGGTCCTGGGTACCTCCTCGCAGTGCCCGCCGTGATCCTTATACCTGGCTTGATCTTGCGATCGCCCGCTTTTTTTCTTACCGGAACGACAGTCACAGCCATCGCCTGGACCACACCGAAGGAATGTTGGCGCTTGGGCATATGTTTTCCGTGCCCGGCATGTTGATTGGTGCAAGCGTGTCAGCCTGGCTGTTCAGGGGGCGGGTGAAAACACGCTTGCCATGGATCGTCGCGGGTGTTGGTGCTCTGGGTGCCGCCGTGGGATTCATGGTCGCCCAGATGGTTGTATGCAATACCCTGATGTACTGCGGTGCGCTGTCGCTTGGGGTGTAACACTGAAGCCCAGTGCCCGCCTCTGGCCGTTGCGACTGACAGCGGACTTTGTGGGAGCGGGTTTACCCGCGAACACCGGCACAGCCGGTGCCATCCACCGCGGCGCCTGCTTCGCGGGTAAACCCGCTCCCACAGGGTGCGCGTAGCGCTCACGATATCGTTTCTTTTTCAACGGCAGCTATGGGTCGATAGCTGCCGGTCGTGGATGACCGCTATCGACCCGAAGCGGACGATCCTCAAGGGCCGATGGTGAGAAGAAAGCTCATGACAAGTCGACCAATTGAAGCGGTCAGCGGCAGCGTGATTACACGCACCTAATTCATGCTGGGCCACTTACTCGATATCTAGGTCAGCTTGAATGCGGGCCGCCACAGATGGCGCCCAGTTCTGTCCGGTCAATTGATAGGTGGAGCGCGTCTTGCTCACGATGTGAATCGTATAGCGGTCTGAGGTTTTGGTAGCCGGGGTGATGAAAAGGCCTACTACCTCGCCCCAGGTAGCCATACCGGCAGGCGCCTCCGACTTGATAACGCCAGCTCTCTTGTCCATCTCAACAATTGCCAGGTTCGTGCTCATCGCGTTGACCGAGGACTTCCAAACCTCCGCATATGGCTTGTTGTTGACCTCCAAGGTGATCCCGCTGTCGGTTGGCTCCAGGCTATCGATCGTCGAGCAAGCAGTAGCTCCTGCAGCCAATACACAGATTCCTATGGTTCGCAGCCAGCGTTTAATCACGTCCTGATTTCCTATCTGATCGCCTTCAAAAGGCGGGAAGCACGCACAAAAAAGGCACCTGCCTCGCAGATGCCTGATACCGGATTAAGCGGGGGAAGGGCCCCGCTCCGGCCTGATGAGTAAACAGCATACCAAACCAAATTGCCACCATGCCGCATCCGGCCACGGAGGGCGGCGCAAGCATGGAGAAAGCCATGAACGACGAACAACGCCACCAAGAATGGATCGCCCAGCGCAAAGCGGAAGAGGCCAAGCGCCGCGAGCGTGCCGCCGAACTCTTCAACTGAAGGCTTGGCGCTGCAAAGCCCCGCGCACCACCTGCAACGCCTTCGACATCCTGATCACCCGCTTCGGCATTGCCACTGTCGGCGACATCGACGGCCTGACCTTCAACGCGGGTCTCTCCTCCAGAATCGAAGCTGCCGCTCAAGGAGTGGGAGGTACTCACCAGCTGCATGTACGACTGGGATGACGTCCAGTACATGCTTGATGGTGCCCGCCAGCGCCTCATCGCTTGTCGTGAAGCTCCGGCGGCCAAGCGCTGAAGAGCATGTACACACCTGGCCCACCTATCCAAGCCCAATTGATGCCTGGCCACACTACCGTCGCAGCGATCCATGCGACGATCAGAGTTACCCCAGTGCCCCGACGGCGCCTTGGAGTCAGCCATTCCTGCAAAGCCTTATGCCTCTCCCGCAACCCCATTACCACTCTCCTTGTTTGGTAAGCGGCGAAGCATACCAGCGCTGCCCGCCAGTGCCTTCCCCTATCCCCCGACACAAAAAGGGATCAAGGCTGTATCCAACCTTCGCGATCAGGTAGCCAGACTTAACAAACTCGGCCTGCTTGCCCAAGACAAGTACGCAGAGCTGTTCCCACGTTCACAGGCTGCGGTCGGCGGAAAGCCGACCTTCGGCAAGTATGCCCAGCTCTGGCTCGACGGCCGGGCATTGGCCGAGCCTCATCTACGCCGCCTTGTTCGAGTTCATGTTCTTCACCGGCCTCCGCCTGTCGGAGGCCTTAGCCGTGCGCTGGGATGTGATAGATCTGGAAAGGAGGACAGTACATGTCAGGAGGACCGTCGCCTTGGGCGAGGTTGAGGAAAGGACGAAAACCGGCAGGGACCGTGTTGTGCTACTGAACGATCGGGCCTTGCGGGCGATCCAGTTCGCCAGGCAGTACGCGGATCGCCGCAGGGATGGCAAGGGGGCGGTTACCGAAACACCGTTCCTGTTCCCACCGTCGAAGAACGCCGAGTGCGTGAACCAGACCTCCGATCTGCACAAACAGTGGATGCCGGTGCTGAATGAATTGGGGATCAGGCGCCGCCCCCCATACAACTGCCGTCACACCTATGCGACAATATGCTTAATGTCTGGTCTCAACCCCGCATTTATCGCCCAACAGCTCGGGCATAGCGTGCAGATGCTCTTATCGACTTATGCGCGCTGGATTAACTCGTCCAACGACTGGCTGGAGCTGGAAAAGCTCCAAATTGGTCCGAAATTGGTCCGAAGCTGCGAAGAAGCCACGTAAGTTATTGATAGGTAAGCTCCTTGATCTCCACCGCTAACATCACCATGCAGTTCGGCTCCAAGCCGCTGTTCGAAAACGTTTCCGTAAAATTCAACAACGGCAACCGCTACGGCCTGATCGGCGCCAACGGTTGCGGCAAGTCGACCTTCATGAAGATCCTCGGCGGTGACCTGGAGCCTTCCGGTGGCCAGGTCATGCTCGAGCCGAACACCCGCCTGGGCAAGCTGCGCCAGGACCAGTTCGCCTATGAGCAGTTCACCGTTATCGATACCGTGATCATGGGCCATGGCCAGCTCTGGAACGTCAAGGCCGAGCGCGACCGCATCTACTCGCTGCCGGAAATGACCGAGGAAGACGGCATGGCCGTCGCCGAACTGGAAACAGAATTCGCCGAAATGGACGGCTACACCGCCGAATCCCGCGCGGGTGAACTGCTGCTGGGCCTGGGCATCCCGCTGGAGCAACACTTCGGCCCGATGAGCGAAGTGGCACCGGGCTGGAAGCTGCGTGTGCTGCTGGCCCAGGCACTGTTCTCGGACCCGGATGTGCTGTTGCTCGACGAGCCGACCAACCACCTGGACATCAACACCATCCGCTGGCTGGAAACGATCCTTACGGCGCGTAACAGCACCATGATCATCATTTCCCACGACCGCCACTTCCTCAACAGCGTCTGCACCCACATGGCTGACCTGGACTACGGCGAGCTGCGCCTGTTCCCGGGCAACTATGACGAGTACATGACTGCCGCTACCCAGTCGCGCGAGCAGCTGCTGTCGGACAACGCCAAGAAGAAAGCCCAGATCGCCGAGCTGCAGACCTTCGTCAGCCGCTTCTCGGCCAACGCCTCGAAGGCCAAGCAGGCGACTTCGCGTGCCAAGCAGATCGACAAGATCCAGCTGGCCGAGGTCAAGCCTTCCAGCCGCGTCAGCCCGTTCATTCGCTTCGAGCAGAACAAAAAACTGCACCGCCAGGCGGTTGTCGTAGAGAAAATGGCCAAGGCCTTCGACGACAAAGTGCTTTTCAAGAACTTCGACATCACCGTCGAAGCAGGCGAGCGCGTAGCGATCATCGGCCCCAACGGTATCGGCAAGACTACCCTGCTGCGCACCCTGGTTGGCGAAATGGCCCCGGATGCGGGTTCGGTGAAGTGGACCGACAGCGCCGAAGTGGGCTACTACGCCCAGGACCACGCTCACGACTTCGAAGACGACGTTACCCTGTTCGACTGGATGGGCCAATGGACTTCCGGCGAGCAGGTAATCCGCGGCACCCTGGGGCGCATGCTGTTCTCCAACGACGAGATCCTCAAGTCGGTGAAGGTGATTTCCGGTGGCGAGCAAGGCCGCATGCTGTTTGGCAAGCTGATCTTGCAGAAGCCGAACGTGCTGGTGATGGACGAGCCGACCAACCACCTGGACATGGAATCGATCGAGGCGCTCAACCTGGCGCTGGAAAACTATCCGGGTACCTTGCTGTTCGTCAGCCACGACCGCGAGTTCGTGTCGTCGCTGGCCACGCGCATCATCGAGCTGTCGGCAGATGGTGTGGTGGACTTCAGCGGCACCTATGACGACTACCTGCGTAGCCAGGGCGTGCTGGTCTGATTGAAGAAGGCCCGGCCAATTGCACTGGCCGGGCCTTCCTGTTTACGGGTAACCCCTTTCCACACGTACTGTGAATGCCACCGACGCTGTGGGCTTCAGTAGTCGAAACGGTCCACGGCACGGCGTCGCTCGTTGTCATCGCGCCGGTCATAAATGGCCGTGGTCTGGATATTGGCGTGATGCGCCAGCTTCTGCGCAATCGACAGGTCATGTTCTTCGATCACCCGGGTGATGAACGCCCGGCGGAAGTCGTGCGGCATGATCTTCACCCCTACCTGCGCGCCGCGCTGGCGGGCGATGTAGTAGATCGCGTGCTTGGTGATCCGCGCCCGGGTGATATGGCTGCCGCGGCGGATACGGTTGAACAGGAACGGGTCGTCCTCGGCCCCTGCCGGCAGGTCCAGGCGACGCAGGTCGAGCCACGCCTGTAACTTCTCGAACGCCCATGGTGGCGCATACTTGATGAGCTGGTGGTTGCCTTTGCCCACCACCTGCAAGCTGCGCGCCTCGAAATCGACCTGGTTCAGGTCGATGTCTACCGACTCCGACTTGCGCATACCGGTGCCGTACAACAACGCAATAATCGCAGCATCGCGCACGCCCTGGGGCCGTGGGTCGGCCGCACATACATCCATCAGCTCGCGAATCAGGCTGCGCCGCAAGTTGCGCCCAGGCGGCAGGCGCGTGCCAGTGGCCGGCTTGACCTCGCGAATACGCAACAACTGCTCCTGGTCGATCAGGCCCTGGCGCCAGGCCTCGTTCATCACCCCACGAATGGCGTTGACGTACAGCGACGAACTGTTGGGCGCGTAACCGTCGGCACGCAAAGCCGAAACCAGGGCGATCACATGGCCGGGCTCAAGCCGATGCCAGGGCACATCGACAATGTTGCAGTCGACAAAGCCAAGGCGGTCGGCGGCGTCCTGAAGGATGTAGCGCATGGTTTGCTGGCTGGATGGGGCCAGGCGGGCCATGTACTGCAGCAGCGGATTTTTCGAGAGATCGGACAAAGCGTGAATCCTGTAGCGAAGCGTTGGCCGGCAATGGTCCGGCCAATGTCTGAAGCAAGTCGAAACGACAACGAGATCAGGATGTTACCTCATTTGGCGTGTCGTCAGCCGCCCTTACGACGCTTGGTTTGGGCACCGACTAAATGGCCTCTGGCCACCAACCCGGGAACATTTGTTGAACCCGAGGCTCGGCAAAGCGCTCGTCGATCAGCACGAGCACGCCGCGATCCTGGTCCCCACGGATGACCCGCCCCGCCGCCTGGATGACCTTGCGCACCCCAGGGTAGAGATAGGCGTAATCGAACCCCGCTCCAAACTGCCTCCCCAAGCGCTGCTTGAACTGCTCGTTGACCGGGTTGACCTGAGGCAACCCGAGCGTGGCCACGAAAGCACCGATCAGCCGCGTGCCCGGCAAATCCACCCCCTCGCCAAAAGCCCCGCCCAGTACAGCAAAGCCAACGCCGCGCCCGTCGGCGACAAAACGGTCGAGAAACCCTTGGCGGGCCGCCTCGTCCATACCGGGTTCCTGGGTCCAAAGCGGAATCTGCGAGTGCCGTTCGGCCAGCAAACCGGCAACCTGCTGCAGGTACTCGAAACTGCTGAAAAACGCCAGGTAGTTGCCTGGCATGCGCGCAAACTGCTCGGCAATCAGCTCGACGATCGGTGCCAGCGAGGCATGGCGCTGCTGGTAACGGGTGGATACCTGGCTGGCGATACGCACTTGCAATTGTTCGGCGCGAAACGGCGCGGCAACCTCCAGCCAGGCGGTGTCGGCCGGCATACCCAGCAGGTCACTGTAGAAATGCCGCGGGCTGAGCGTGGCAGAAAACAGCGTCACGCTGCGCGCCGCCTGCATGCGTGGCGCCAACAGGCGCGCCGGGGTGACATTACGCAGGCACAGGGTGGCCAGCCGGCGATTGCGCGGGCCTTGCCGCAGGCTGATGTCGAACAGAAAGTGCTTGTCGAACAGCTCGGCAACCCGGCTGAACTGCAGCGCCTGGAAGAAGAACTGCAACACCTGCGGGTCCATGTGCGCGGGCGCTTGGTTCATCTGTTCCTGGATCAGCCCGATGCATTGCTGCAAGGCCTTCAGCAAGCCTTCCGGCAGCACATCGCTGGCCTGGTACGGCGCACGTTGTTCTTTATAGAGCGCGTTCCACTGCCGATTAAGCCGGTCCAGCGCACTGATCAGCCCCTGCGGTTTGCTTTGGCGCAGCGCCATCAACTGGCCTTGGTCCAGGCTGGCGCTGTACATGCCGCGCCCGCGCTCGACCAGGTTGTGCGCTTCGTCCACCAGCACCGCCACCCGCCACTGGTTGGCCTGGGTCAGGCCGAACAGCAAGGCATGGGCATCGAAATAGTAGTTGTAGTCCGCTACCAGCACATCGACCCAGCGCGCCATTTCCTGGCCCAGATAGTACGGACATACCTGGTGCATCAGGGCCACTTCGCGCAGGTTGGCTCGGTCGAGCAAGGGCAGCGCTGCGGCTGCCTCGCGCGCGGCCGGCAAGCGGTCGTAGAAGCCGGCCGCCAACGGGCAGGACTCGCCGTGGCAGGCCTTGCCTGGGTGCTCGCAGGCTTTGTCGCGGGCGATGAGTTCCAGCGTACGCAGGGCCGGTTGCGCCGTGTTATCGGTGACCTGACGCAGGGCGTCGAGGGCCAGCGCCCGGCCCGGCGTCTTTGCCGTGAGAAAGAACACCTTGTCCAACTGCTGCGGCACCATGGCTTTGAGCAGCGGGAACAAGGTGCCCAGGGTTTTGCCAATGCCAGTGCTGGCCTGGGCCATCAGGCAGCGCCCCGTACTCACGGCCTTGTACAACGTCTCGGCCAATTGCCGCTGGCCCTGGCGGAACTGCGCATAGGGGAAACCTAGCGCCTGCAGGCCTTGGTCACGCTCTGCCAGGCGTTGCTGCTGGTACTGAGCCCAGGCGAGGAAGATCTGGCACTGGGTTTCGAAAAAAACCTGCAACTCGGCAGCTGTGCAGTGTTCGCTGATGAGCGTCTGGCTGTCGCTGTCCACATCCAGGTAAACCAGCGCAACCTCGATGGCCGGCAATTGCCGTGCCTGGCACAGCAGCCAGCCGTAGACCTTGGCCTGCGCCCAGTGCAACTGACGGTGGTTGGCCGGCTGGCGCGCCAGGTCGCCACGGTGGGTCTTGATCTCTTCCAGGCGGTTGCGGGCGGGGTCATAACCATCTGCGCGGCCACGCACCGTCAGGGTTTCGAACTGGCCTTCGAGGGCGATTTCCGCTTCATAGCCAGCTGCACGCCGCGCCACCACCCGCTGATGGCCCTCGATCCCCTCCTGGGCAGTGGGTGATGGCGTAAAGCGCAGGTCCAGATCGCCAACCTTGGCGCTGAACTCACACAAGGCGCGTACCGCCACCCGATAACTCAAGGCGCTTCGCTCCAGCGCACGTGACACACGGCAACGGGCAGGCCGTGGGCCCGACAGAACTCCAGCCAGCGCAGCTGGTTGTCCTGCAGGCGATCACCGGGGCCCTTGACCTCGACCATGCGGTATCGCCCCTGCCCAGGCCAGAACTGGATCAGGTCGGGCATGCCGGCGCGGTTGCTGCGAATATCCTGCAGCAGGCGCAGGAAGCACTGCTTCAGCTGGGCGGCTGGCAGGCAGGCCAAGGCCTGCTCCAGCAGCTCCTCGCTGAGCATGGACCAGAACACGAACGGTGACTGGAGACCTTGTTTGGCAGCGTAACAATCAAGAATTGCCTGGCGATGGCTGCCATCATCGAGCCGCCCCAGGCAGTGCTCGAACAACGCGCTGCGCCGCTGCTGGAAGTCATTGTCATGCAGGTCCTGGGGGCCGGCCTGGAAGGGGTTGAAAAACGCACCGGGGACCGGGGCGAAGATCGCCTCCCAGCACAGCAGGCCAAACAGGCTGTTGAACAGCGTGTTCTCCACGTAATGCACCTGCCCACCCTCTTGCGCCAGATGCTGACGCACGGCCTCTTCCACGCCTAGCGCGGCGTGCTCGCGAGGCAGTTCGAGTTCAATCAGTTCCAGGGGCGCGGTACGTTGGCGCCGTTGTGGCGGCCCACCGAGCTTGCGCGCCAGGCGTGGCAGCATGCGTTCCAGTGCCTGCACCTCCAGGGCATTGGCCGGCGCCGCTGCCAGTTGCAGTGCCAGCGCATGGGCTTGTGGCCATTGCTCGCAGCGCTCAAGTACCCGCACCTGGCGGATGCGCGCCTGGGCATGGCTGCACTGGCTGTACACAGCCATGGCCTGATCCCACTCGCCCAGGCGCTCGCACTGCTGGCCCAGGGCGAACTGCAGCCGCGCATGGCGCCGGGCCAGCCAGGGGTTGTCGCTGTGCAGGCCTTGCAAGGCCGCCAGAATCGAAACGGGGTCGTCGCCCTGCTCCAGGCGCTCGGCGCACTGGTGCAAGGCCATGGCCAGGTCCACTTCGGCGCGTTGCTGGAGGGCGCGCGAGCCCGTGTTGAACGGCACCTGCTCGTAACGCAGCACACCGAGGTCGGCGAGCACGAAATCTGACCAGTCCTGGTGCAGGTTGCCGAAGAACAACAGGCGCATGCGGTCGCACAGAGGTTGCAGGCACCACTGAAGAATGCGCACCTCACTGGCTGGGTACCACTCGGCCAGTGAACGGGCGGCTAGCCCCAAGGGTTGCAGTTGCAGCAGCAGGTCGTGCTTGGCGGCGCGGGGGCGGCTCAGATGGCTGGCGAAGCAGTGGGCCAACTCGTCCTTGCGCAGCAACGTAAACAACTGCTCGAGTGCCAACTGCTCGGGTTCCTGCACCCACCGCAGGGCCAGCAAGGGTTGCAGGGCTTGCCCGGTATCACCAATTTCGATGTACTCCAGCCGGTCACTGCGAAACAGCTCGCCCTTGCGCATGACCATGCGCACCATCAGCGCCTGGGATGGCGCCTGCAATAAGCTGAACGTCTGGATGAACGCCAGTTCCTGATCGTCGAGCAGGTCCTTGTAGCGCTGTTCAACCCACAGCAATACCTGCCTGAAATTGTGCAGGTAGTAGAACGGGTCGTCGACGGAATGAGCGATCACGGAGAGGCGCAAGCAGCGGAAAAGGGATACTGTTTATACATACAGACCCGTAGGCCTGGCAAGTGCCGTGGGTCTGGTAGAAGCCCCTTGGCACTTAACGTATAACGCTGGCAGACCGCCCACGGCGTGGCTCCAGCGCTTGCGCCAGGCGCTCAACTGCCTGCTGCAAGCCCTCCAACTGGTCACCCAGCCACACAAGCGCCAGATGCTGCGTGTAGCGCCCTTGCAGGCTGAACTGCCAGCCCGGCAGCGCATGCAGAACGGAACCTGCCAACGCCGCAGCAATGCAATCCCACAACAGGGGTTGGCGAAAGCGTACCCACAGCATTCGCCCGCCCTGGGGCATCTGCAACGCCACCCGCTGGCCGAACTGCGATTCCAGTGCACGCGCCAGGCATTCTGTGCTCCGCTGCATCTCGGCACGCAGTTGCGCCAACTGCATCTCGATCGGCCTTTTACCTAGCATCTGCGCCAATGCTTGCAGGCGCAGCGGTGCAAGCCGATACTCGCGATCGGCAAATGCGCTGGCCAGCGCGGTAGCATGGCCCAGTACATAGGCGTAAGGTGCCTCGCCCCCCACTGCTGCCTCGAATGCTCCCATCACCAACAACCAGCGGGGCTCAACCCAGTCGCGCAGGCGCGCACGTGGCGGCCCGCGATAACAGACCTCACTGTCCAGATCGTTTTCCAGCAACCAGACAGGGTGCTGACCAAGCAACTGTCCCAACTGCCGCTGGTAGTGCGGCGACACCAGCCGCCCCTGCGGCATACCAAGGCAAGACGGCATGACCAGCATGCACACCGGCTCGCTCCCCAGCAAACGGGCCATGGCGCGCAGGTCCGGATTACCCCGGTTGTCCACTGGCACCTCAAGCACACGCATGCCTGCACGCGCCAGGGCGCGCAACACCTGCCAGCAGCAGGGCGATTGCACCAGCACCGTTCCGCCCTGCAAGGCCAGCCCAACGAGCAGCGTGTCCAGCAGCGCCTGCACATCAGGGGCCAGTTGAACGTTCTCGGCACGCCAGTACTGGCTGGAGGAGCGGGTATAACGCTCAGCCAGGGCAGTGCGCAAGCGGGTGCGGCCGAGCGCTTCCCAGGGTGCAAGGCTACTTGCACGCTGGCGGGCCAACCGCCGCTCCTGGCCCAGCATCATCTGCTCCAACATCAGCTGTGCCGGCAAGGGTGAGTGCCGCGCAAGCATGGCTGGCTCTGCCCTGCCAGTAACCTGAGCGTAGTAGCCAGACCTCGGCAAACACTGCACCCGCCCCTCTTCCTCCAGCAGGTGGTAGGCACTCTGCACGGTAGCCAATGACACCCGCAACAGCCGGGACAGTGCGCGCAATGACGGGAGCTTGCCTGAGCCATCGATTGCGCCCTGCTCGATCAACGCTTCCAGGTAGCGATACACCTTGCGATAGGCGAACTCGCCGCTTTCCCGTTGATCCATCAATACGGCCCCGGCAACTTACGCCGCCGCCCCAGCGACGCCCCCGGTAGCAACCTCAGTTGCACATCACGCCTGGCCAGGGCGCTTTGCAAGCGCCAGGCGGTGAGCGATACGCGCCCTTCATAGATCGCCCGCAGTTGCCCCAACGTCAAGCCACTGGTATTCACCAGCCAGTCCCTCACCCCATCAGGACAGGGTTTGCCCTGCAGGGCCCGATGCAGGTAAGGCAGCGCAACCAGCATGTCGGCATGCCGGCACTTGAGAAAACGCTCGAGGTACTTGCCCTGCCTGGCGAACGGGCTGAACAACAGGCACAGCAGTTGCGTCTGGTTGATGCCGTAGGCTTTGGCCAACTGCAACGTGTGCTCCTCGCGCCACTTGCTGTCGCCCTGCTGGCCAGCCAGCCGCAGCGCCGGGCGACCGGCCTTGGGCGCCTGAGCGCACGCGCGTAATTCGTGCAGTTGCGCCGGTGCCTGCACATCGGCGAACGCCGCCAATGGCCAGGCATCCTGAGCAGCTTCGAAGCCACCACCCAGCATCACGTCAAGTTGCGGCCCGTCAAGCAGATGCGGCAACAGGTCATCAAGGGCAATTACACGCAGCGGAGCATCCTGCGCGACAGCCGCGTGGGTCGGCTCCGCCAGTTTGCCCCGCGCCATGCCGATGGCATCGTGCAAACGACTCAACCCCTGAGCCAGCGACGCCGGACAGTGATGCCACACATGCGGGCCACGCGCCCCCATCAGGCGCAGGCTACGCCGGGCCCAGGCCAGGTAGCGGCGCCGCTGGCGGGCGGGAATGGCAGTGATCAATGCGTCGGCTGCTGTCGGTGACTGCAACGCAATACCCACTGCGTCTGCCAGCTCCAGGTGCAGGCGGCTACCCAACAAGGCTTCGGGCCTGGCATCCACCAGGTGACCGAACACCAGCATGGCATTTCTTGCCTGCAGCCAGCGTTCCGGTACTGCCGAAGGCCGACGGCTGAAAGGCACCACCTCGCGCCCTTCGATCATCTGCAGTTGAACCCGCGTATCGTCCTGCAAGAACAAGGCGCTGAAACTGCGCTCGTGGCGCTCAAGCGTGGCACTGGCGGCTACTGGCAGGTTGACTACCAGCACCCGCAACTGGAACGTTACCGACGCACGCAGGGCGATGCTCAGTTGTGCCGCACGCAGCATGGCCAGCAGCCGGTCACTACGGCGATCGCTGCCTTGCAGTACCAGTACACGGTACGTGCCAATGTACTCCGGCCCACCTGCTGCAACGAGCATCCGCTGTATCAGTAGTTGCAAAGATGCCCGCTGCGCCTGGGTCATGTGGCCCAACAAGCGCTCGAGCACTTGCTGGTAAACATAATGCATTGCCTGATCATGAATAACCGTCACGAAATCACCTCATCATCTTCATCCAGAAGAAACTTCCTATATCCAAACTGAAGTAATGTCGTAACGCATCACCGTCGCCAGACCTTCAAGAAATCTTCACCCTTGCGACGGCCTACCGCTGCCTCACGCAGCCCCTCCTCAGGCACAGCCATGCTCATTCCACGCTCCTTGCGCAAATATCACCGGGCCATTATCGGGGGATGCAGAGCGATTAAAAGATACAGATCAGGCCAAAAAAACCATTCAGCACGATTGCGCAAACACACTGAGTGCCAAGCTGAAATAGTTCAAGGCTGAATAGTTGGCGGAATATTTCCATGAAGCCCCGATTCGGCGACCCATATGTAGTCCGCATCTGTGTATGTTGTAGGAAGGTTCTTTTTTAGTTGCTGTTCAAACTACCCTGCACAACAAACAAAAAACCCGGGACTCGGCCCGGGTTTGTCGACATTGCAAATGGCGGTCAGTGCTGTGCCATGTCCAGCACCACCCGGCCTCCGCAAGGGCATTGGTCCATGTAACGATGGGCCTCCACCACTTGCTCGAACGGATACACCTTGATGATCTGCGGGGTCAGCAGTTGGTCGGCAGTAAACTGGTTGATATCGCGCAGGGCCCGCTGCAGTGCCACCTGATCCTGGCTGATACCAAGCTCGGGCTTGCCGGTGAAATTACCGATGCAATGCACGTAGAACTGGATGTTCTTCTGGAACGCGGCACAGGCCGGGAACGGCGTCTGGTTACCGCCTTGCAGGCCATACAATACCAGGCTGCCACGCGGTGCCAGCACATCGCCCAGCAGCGACATCTGCGGCCCGCCCATGCCATCGAGGACCATGTCCACGCCACGGCCATCGGTGTACTTGCCTACCTGCAGCAGCAAGTCCTGCTCTTCGGTGACAATCACCTTGTCGGCGCCCAGGCCCAGCAGGTAATCACGCTGCTCTGGCTCTTTGGTGGCCGCAAACACCTTCAACCCCAGCGCCTTGCCCAACTGTACGAAGGCGGGGCCGGCACAGTGGCTGGCATCGGTAACCAGCGCGGTTTGCCCCGCCTTGGCACGGGCCAGGTCGACATAGGCAAAATAGGCGATCAGCAGCGGCGTGTAGTGCACGCTGGCCTCGATCGGGGTGAGCACATCCGGGTAGCGGGTAATGGCGGTCCGCGGCAGCACGATGACATCACCGTATACCGGGTGGTCATTTGCACTGGTAGCCGGGAAGCTGGCAACCCGGTCGCCCACCGCAATGTCTTCGATGCCTTCACCGACCGCAGTCACCACCCCGGCCATCTCATGGCCGATACCCGCCGGCAGGCGTGCCTGGGACGGCGCCAGGTTCTGGCGCCAAAGCACGTCATACCAGCTGACGCCAACCGCCTGGACGCGGATCTGTACCTCGTCGGCTGCGGGTGACGGTTCGGCCTGCTCCTCGCAACGGAGCACATCGGCAGCGCCGAACTTGTGGAAACGGATCATGCGGGACATCGCATACCTCGCCTTTGTGAACCTCTAATTACCACTGACTCTATCCGGGCTTTAGCCGTTAGACCATCAGCGGTCATTAATAGTCGACATGCTTGTCATCGATTGGGCACCTGACTTTCCATGCGATTGGTACCCCTAAACCCGTGCAGGGTAACAGCCTTTGGCCTTAAGATTCACCCCTGCCCCACTTTAGGCGAAGCGCACCGATGAATCGTAACGACCTGCGTCGCGTAGACCTCAACCTGCTGATCGTGTTCGAAACGCTGATGCACGAGCGCAGCGTCACGCGTGCTGCAGAAAAACTGTTCCTCGGCCAGCCGGCCATCAGCGCGGCCCTCTCGCGGCTGCGCAACCTGTTCGACGACCCACTGTTCGTACGCACCGGCCGCAGCATGGAACCTTCCGCACGGGCCCACGAGATCTTCGCCTTGCTGTCCCCGGCACTGGACTCGATTTCTACCGCGGTCAGCCGTGCTGCCGAATTCGACCCCGCCACCAGCAAGGCGGTGTTCCGCATCGGCCTTTCGGACGACGCCGAGTTCGCCCTGCTGCCGCAGTTGCTAAAGCGCATCCGCGCCGAAGCACCAGGTATCGTGCTGGTGGTACGGCGGGTCAACTATCTGCTGATGCCCACATTGCTTGCCTCAGGCGAGATTTCCGTAGGTGTCAGCTACACCAGTGAACTGCCGGCCAACGCCAAGCGCAAGGTACTGCGCCGCAGCATGCCAAAGCTGCTGCGGGCCGACAGCGTGCCTGGCAGCATTACCCTGGACGACTTCTGTGATCGGCCGCACGCACTGGTGTCGTTTGCAGGTGACCTTTCCGGGTTTATCGACGAAGCGCTGGAAGAGATTGGTCGCAAGCGCCATGTGGTGCTGGCAGTGCCACAGTTCAACGGGCTGGGGAGCTTGCTGGCCGGGACAGATATCGTGGCGACGGTGCCCGACTACACGGCCGATGCGCTGACTGCGGCGGGTGGGTTGCGGGCCGAAGACTTGCCGATACCCGTGCGTAGTTTCGAGCTGCACATGGCTTGGCGTGGGGCGCAGGACAACGACCCGGCGGAGCGGTGGTTGCGGTCGAGGATACAGATGTTCTTTGGGGATCCTGATAGCCTGTAGGCAGCTTCGGCAAGGCTGTTCATCTAATCATTTCTGCTTTTTCATAGAGCATGGAGAATCATCCACTACCAGAGGATGAGGCTCCCTGGGGCGTGTCTGAGCGCGTGCCATCCCCCTGCCCCCGTATCTTTGCCTCAGGTCATCGGGATCGCCACGCATGTCGACAACTGCTCGATCGACTCACCGACGGCTCGTCCAGTGGCTCGCTGCGCCTGGGCGTACCCCAAACCATCAGTGATGTGCTGCTAATTGATGCCCTGCACCAGATCCGAGAAAGCTTCCCAGCGCTTAAAACCCAAGTGGTGAACGGTTGGGGCAGCAACCTGATCCCGCGCATGGAAACGGCAATGTAGCGGCGCAATGCCGGCAACCCAATACACTCATTAAAATTCTATTAACGCATAACGTAGCTTACGTTAATTCAATAAAACTGATAATTAGCTTAGAATCAAAAATACTTTTACAGCTAGCATTCATAAGAATACGGTCTCACAAAAGCTACCTCTCACACTGGGGCGCTACAGAACCCCAACAGGCTAACGCCTGCCATCTGCGCCCGTGATGAGAGCCCCATGACGCAACCTGCCGATACCCTCGCCTTATCCTGTTGTTCGCCAACCGCACCCTGCTCGACTCAGCTGCCGCCGCCCCATGGGCAAAGCTACATCTACTGATCTCCGGGGAGTTTTCATGACGCACACCACGACTATCCAGGTCAGCAAGCCCGCGCATCGCTCAGCAAAAAAGTGGTCAGCCCCAGACGTTTTACTGCGCCTGTTAAGCCCGCTGGCCATTTTGCTGATCTGGGAAATTGCCTCGCGCGCCGGGCTGATTCCAGCCCGGGTGATCGCCGCGCCAAGTGAAATCGGCGGCACGCTGTGGGAGCTGATCCGCAGCGGTGAACTGTTGCGACACCTGCTGGTATCCCTGCAACGGGCGGTCACCGGGTTAAGTATTGGCGTGGCCATCGGCGTGACGGTAGCGCTGATTGCCGGCCTGTCGAGGCGCGGTGAAATCGCCCTCGACTCACCGATGCAGATGCTGCGCACCATTCCGTCGCTGGCCCTGGTGCCGCTGTTCATCCTCTGGTTCGGCATCGGCGAATTCACCAAGGTAGCGCTGATCGTCATGGGCACGACCTTTCCGATCTATCTCAACCTGTTCGCCGGCATTCGCAATATCGACCCGAAACTGGTCGAGGCCGCCAACACCTTGGGGCTTAGCCGCCGCGAGTTGATCTGGCACGTGATCCTGCCTGGTGCCCTGCCGTCGTTTTTCGTTGGCCTGCGCTACTCGCTGGGCATTTCCTGGCTGGCCCTGGTGTTCGTCGAGCAGATCAACACCACCGCCGGCATCGGTTACCTGGCCAGCGACGCCCGCGACTTCATGCGCACCGACGTGATCGTCATCTGCCTGCTGATCTACAGCGTGCTTGGCCTGCTGATTGACGGCCTGATTCGCACCCTTGAACGCCTCGCCCTGGCCTGGCGGCCCTCTTTCGTAAGGACCTGATGCGATGAATGCGCAAAGCCAGTTCAACTATCAGCCAGCCGTGAGCCTACGCGGCGTAGTGCGCCAGTTCGGCGAAAATCGTGTCATCGATGGCCTCGACCTGGACATCGCGCCTGGCGAATTCGTCGCCCTGCTCGGTGCTAGCGGCTCGGGCAAGACCACCCTGCTGCGCGCCTTGGCTGGCCTTGATGCCATTGATGGCGGTGAACTGAACGCGCCGCAGGCACGCTCCGCCGTGTTCCAGGAACCGCGGCTGATGCCTTGGAAGCGCGCTTGGAAAAACGTCACCCTGGGCCTGCGGGTGAATAACCCCAAGGAGCGCGCCGTGCAGGCGCTTACCGAAGTGGGCCTGGCCCATCGCCTGGAGGCATTTCCAGCCACCCTTTCTGGTGGTGAATCGCAGCGCGTGGCGCTGGCGCGCAGCCTGGTGCGCGAACCCAAGCTGCTGCTGCTCGACGAACCCTTCGCGGCGCTCGATGCCCTGACCCGCATCCGCATGCACCGGCTGATCATCGACCTCTGGCAGGCCCATACCCCAGCGGTGCTGCTGGTTACCCACGACGTCGACGAAGCCATCCTGCTGGCCGACCGCATCATCGTGTTGCAGCACGGGCGCATCGCCGAAGAACTGCGTGTCGATCTACATCGCCCCCGGGACAACGGCCAATTGGGTTTCAACGCTATCCGCACACGCCTGCTGGCCTTGCTCGGTGTTGATAAGGACGACCCGGACGGCCTTGGCCGTGACCACAACCCGTTTATCGCGCCGGGCTATCCACTCAGCGCGATCGCCATCTAGCCGACACTTCCCCGGACAGACTTGCTGGCATCCCAAGCGATCCACTACCGCCTTGTCGCTGCTACGCACTGCCTTACACCGCACACCTGCAAACAGCTAGGTTCAAGCGGCGGCACCCATCAGACGCACAAACCCGTGCCTGCCATGCCCTGAAGGCATGAAGAAAACGCAATCGTTAAATGCTTCTCTCTAATATTAGATATTTGATTAAATCAGTTAATTACATAATTAGCTTAGAGCCAAAAAGACTTTCACAGCCGTTTCTTAGAAAGATATGGTTGATTTCAGACCGACCCCATTCCTGGCGGAGGACGTCCTTACGACCCACTCCAGGAGCAAGCAGCCCATGAAATCCCCGCTCACCACCAGTGCCCCAACGCTACAGATCGACGCCGACGTGCTGGTGATCGGTGGCGGCCTGGCGGGCACCTGGGCTGCGGTCGCAGCAGCCCGGGAAGGCGCGCGCGTGGTGCTCACCGAAAAGGGGTTCTGCGGCACCAGCGGTGTAACCGCCACGGCAGGGCCGGGGCATTGGTGGGTGCCGCCCGAGCAGCGTCAAGCGGCCATCGACAAGCGTATAGCCAGGGCCGCCGGGCTCGGCGATGCCAACTGGATGGCGCGCATCCTGGACACCACCTGGCAAACGCTACCGAGCCTCGACCGCCTCTATCACTTTCCAGAAAACCCGCAAGGCGAGAAGCAGTACCGCGCCCTGCGTGGCCCGGAATACATGCGTGCCATGCGTCAATTGGCGCTGGAGCATGGCGTCATCCTGCTCGACCACAGCCCTGCGCTGGAGTTGCTAAAGAACGGCAACGGCGAGCTGGCCGGCGCCCGAGGCCTGCAGCGCCAGCAGCAGCGTGAATGGGAGGTGCGGGCCCCTGCGGTGGTGCTTTCCACTGGTGGCTGTGCCTTTCACTCACGCCTGCTGGGCAGCCAGAACAACACCGGCGACGGCTACCTGATGGGCGTCGAAGCCGGTGCCGAGCTGTCCGGCATGGAGTTCTCCAGCTACTACTGCATTGCCCCGGCTGGCAGCAGCATGACCCGCTCGATGGTTTACACCTTTGGCCGCTATTTCGATGCCAGCGGCCGCGAATTACCGATCAGCCAGGGGCCCGATTTCAACGAATCGCTGGCCCGCGCCCTGCTTGAAGGGCCAGTGTATTGCCGCCTGGATCGCATTCCTCACGACATTCGCGCACGCCTGCCCTATGTGCAGCCGAACCTGATGCTGCCGTTCGACCGCTTAGGGATAGACCCCTACCGCGACAAGTTTGCCGTGACCCTGCATGGCGAGGGCACAGTCCGTGGCGTCGGCGGCCTGCGCCTGGTCGACGAACATTGCCAAACCCGCCTGCCCGGCCTGTTCGCCGCAGGTGATGCAGCCAGCCGCGAAAAAGTGACAGGCGCTATTTCTGGCGGCGGCGCGGTGAATTCGTCATGGGCGCTGTCCAGCGGGCAGTGGGCTGGCCGTGGCGCTGCGCTGCATGCCCGTCAACACCCGCTACGCACCGGCAACTGCTACGGCACCGCACGCGTCGGCCTGCTGCCTCTTGGCGACGACCGCCAAGGCAGTAGCGATCTGGTCAGCACCGTGCAGAACGAAATGCACCCCTACGACAAAAACCTGTTTCGTACGGGTACACAATTGCAGCGCTCCCTGGCCGAGCTGAGCAACAGTTGGGACCGCCTGCGTGAACAGCGTGGCGCCCGTGATCCAGCCGCGCAACTGCGCTGGCGGGAGACCGCCGCCATGCTCGCCAGTGCCCGCTGGTGCTATGGCGCGGCGCTGGAGCGCAAAGAAAGCCGTGGCATCCATCAGCGCAGCGATGTGCCCCAACAGCTTGCAAGCTTTGACCTGCATTTACGCAGCGGTGGCCTGGATGCGCCCTGGGTACGCCGCGATCCGCTGCAGGCCCACGCGCAGGTGCCGGCATGATCGAACTGATCCTCAGCGACCGTTGCGACGGTTGTAATCAATGCGTGGTCGCCTGCCCGACAGACGTGCTCGCGGTGGGTATCGACGGCCTGCCGACCATCGCCCGCCAGGCCGACTGCCAGACCTGCTTCATGTGCGAGTTGTATTGCAACAGCGACGCCATCTACGTGCACCCCGCCAGCGACCACGCGGTCACCGTCGACCCCGCGCAGATCCGCGCCAGCGGCCTGCTCGGCCAGTACCGGCGCGACTCTGGCTGGCACGAGTGGGCCGATGACCCGCGCTACACCAACCAGCACTGGCGCATGGAAGAAATCTTCGTCCTCGCCCGCAGCTTTTCGAAAAACTGACAGGAGACATTCCATGCTGATCCGCACGTTCATGACCAGCCTGCTCAGCGCCAGCGTACTGCTTGCAAACCTTGCCAGCGCCGCAGACCTGGAACCGCTGCGCGTGGCAAACCAGAAGTCCTCGCTCAAGGTGTTGCTCGAAGCCGCTGGCGAGCTGAACGATGTGCCTTATCGCATCGACTTCTCCGAATTCGCTGCCGCCGCCCCCCTGGGGGAGGCATTGAATGCCGAGGCCGTCGATATCGGCGCCCTGGGCGACGCGCCCTACGTGTTCGCCCTTGGTGCCGGCGCGCCACTGAAGACGGTCAGCATCACCCATGCCGACGGCCGCTTCAGCACCTCGATCCTGGTACCCAAGGATTCCCCCCTGAAAAGCGTGACCGACCTCAAGGGTAAACGCATCGTCACCAACCGCGGCTCCATCGGCCACTTCCTGGTGATCCGCGCACTGCAGGACGCCGGCCTGAAAACCAGCGACGTGACCTTCGTCAACCTGCTGCCCACCGACGCACGCAGTGCGCTGGAAAGCGGCAACGCAGACGCCTGGTCGACCTGGGACCCGTACACCACCATCGCCATCACCCAAAACGGCGCGCGCATCTTGCGCAAGGGTGACGACCTGCTGACCAACCACCTTTACCTCGCAGCCACCAGCAAAGCCATTGCGGACAAACGCCCGCAACTCGACGACTTCGTGCAGCGCATCGACCGCGCCTGGAGCTGGGTCAACAGCCACCCACGCGAATACGCCCAAGCGCAGGCCAAGGTCACCGGCCTGCCGGTTGAAGTGCATCTGGCCTCGGCCAGCAACACCGATTTCCAGCCCGTGGCCATTACCGACGCGGTCATCGCCAACCTGCAGAACACCGCCGACACCTATCTGGCCGAGGGCGTACTGACGCGGCCAGTGAATGTCAGCCAAGGTTTCGACAAGAGTTTCAACGCCAGCCGTCACCTGCAGGACAAGCAGCTGGCAGCCTCGACACAGAAGCAGCAATAAGCCTATTCAAATTCGGAGAGCCCGCATGAGCAAACGACAGATCAAACTCGGTGCAATGATTCACGGTGTCGGCCATGGTTGGGGCGAATGGCGCCACCCGGACGCGCTGGCCGATGCCAGTGTCAACTTCGGCTTCTACAAGCAGCAGGCGCAGTTGGCCGAGGGGGCCAAGTTCGACTTCGCCTTCATCGCCGACAGCCTGCATATTCATGCCAAGTCCAGCCCGCACTACCTCAACCGCTTCGAGCCGCTGACCGTACTGTCGGCGCTGGCGGCAGTGACTGAGCACATCGGCCTGGTCGCCACCGTGACGGTCAGCTACACCGAGCCGTTCCAGGTCGCCCGCCAGTTCGCGTCGCTGGATCAGATCAGCGGCGGTCGCGCCGGCTGGAACGTGGTCACCTCGTGGCTGTCCGGCACTGCCGACAACTTCGGCAAGGCGGAGCACCCACCGCATGCCACCCGCTACCGTATTGCCCGCGAGCATGTGAACGTGGTCAAAGGCCTGTGGGATTCCTGGGAAGACGATGCCTTTACACGAAACAAGCAAAGCGGCGAATTTTTTGACCCGGAAAAACTCCACGCCCTTAACCATCAGGGCGAGTTCTTCAAGGTCAAAGGCCCGCTGAACATCCAGCGCTCGCGCCAAGGCCAGCCGTTGATCTTCCAGGCAGGCACCTCCGAGGATGGTCGCAATTTCGCCGCGCAGAATGCCGATGCGATCTTCGTCAGCCCGGAATCCTTCACCGACGCCCGCACCTACTACGCGGACCTCAAGCAGCGTGCCGCCAAGGCCGGCCGCAATCCGGACGAGCTGTTCATCCTGCCCGGCATTCGCCCGATCATCGGCCGCGATGCCGAAGAGGTGGAAAGCCGCTACCAACAGGCTGTCGAGCTGGTGACCATTGAAGACGCCATCGTCGCCCTGGGGCGCCCGTTCAATGATTACGACTTCTCCAAACACGATCTGGACGCCCCCTTCCCCGACCTCGGCGACTTGGGCAGCAACAGCCAGAAAGGCGGCTCTGACCGCATCAAACAGCAGGCCCGAGAGGAAAACCTGACCCTGCGTGAAGTAGCCCTGCACTTTTCACGTCCGCGCCGTGATTTCGTCGGCACGCCAGAGGAAGTCGCCAACGCCTTGCAGGACTGGTTCGAAGACGGGGCAGCCGACGGGTTCATCATCAACTCGCTGCTGCCCGACGGCCTGGCTTATTTCGCCGAATACGTGGTGCCATTGTTGCAAGCCCGTGGCCTGGTACGACGAGAATACGACGGCAGCACCCTGCGCGAAAGCTTCGGCCTGGCGGTGCCCACCAACCGCAATACCCTGCGCCGTGCACAAGGAGAAGTGGCATGAGTGAATCGCTCAATGGGCTGCTGGCCGAACTGCACGCCGAGCGCGTGCGCACCTGGGCACCTGAAGCGCTGAAAGTGAACATCGACCAGCGCCAGACGCTGGTCGATGAAGCGCGCCATGACCAGTTCGTCAGGGCCGGTGACAGCATCGCGGCGTTCGAGATGCTCAAGGTCGAAGGCGGCTCGCTAAGCCTCGACCAACTGGTCGCCGATGGCCCTGCCGTGCTGGTGTTCTTCCGCTTTGCCGGCTGCCCGGCGTGTAACATCGCCATCCCCTACTACGAGCGCAACCTGCAACCGGCGCTGCAGGCGCGCGGCGTACCCCTGGTGGCAGTCAGCCCGCAGGTGCCGGAGCGTCTGGTTGAAATCAAGACCAGGCACAACCTGAGCCTGCAAGTCGCCAGCGACAAGGACAACGCCCTGGCCCGGCGCCTTGGTGTGCTCTATGAGTTCGACGAGGCTTCGCGCCAAGCTTCGTTGAGCAAGGGGCTAGGGATCGGCGAAGTTACCGGCACCGGGACGTGGGAGCTGCCGCAGCCAACCGTGGTGGTTATCGGCACGGACAAGCGCGTGCACTTTGCCGAGGTCAGCCCGGACTGGCTGGTGCGCAGTGAAGCGCAGGTGATTATTGATGCGGTGGATAGGGTGCTGAGTGTTAACGAGAATGTGTCGAGACGCGCCTGATTTGCGGGGATGGCACCGGCTTGGCCGGTGTTCGCGGGCAAGCCCGCTCCCACAGGGGAAAGCGCATTTTCTGTGGGAGCGGGCTTGCCCGCGAAGGGCTGCACAGCAGCCCCATTAGCTCCCCATAAGGCTTAACAGACTGGCATCTGCCCGATAACAAGCCACTCCCTCAACTGAAAAGGATGCGGCCAATGCGCGCGCAAGGATTCGTTCGTCCCGAAAATCGTCTTCCCTACGCCCTGTCGCTGCTCTGCCTGGCACTACCAGCAAGCTCCTGGGCCGAGGACACCGTACTCGACACGGTATCGGTGATCTCCACCGGCAACCGCAGCAACACCCTGACCGTGGCCGACAGCCCATCGCCCATCGATATCATCAGCGGCGAGCAAATCCGCAATACCGGCAAGGCCAGCTTGCGCGAGGCCCTTGGGCGTATCGTGCCATCGTTCAACGCACCGGCTCAGTCAGGTGGCGGCACCTCCAACTCGGTGCGCCCGGTGTCGATCCGTGGCCTGTCTGGCGACCACCTGCTGGTGCTGGTCAACGGCAAGCGTCGTCATAACACCGCCGTCTACAACAACTTTGCGCGTATCGCCAGCGGCAGCGTACCGGTGGATCTCGATCTGATCCCCACCTCGGCCATCGAACGTATCGAATTGCTGCGTGACGGCGCCTCGGCGCAATATGGCTCCGACGCCATCGCCGGGGTGCTCAATATCATCCTCAAAAGCCAGGCCAGCGGTGGCAGTGCCAGCGTCACCGTCGGCCAGCAGGAGGACAAACCCGGTGACCTGACCCAGACCGGCATCAACAGCGGTTTCGGCCTTGGCGACAACGGCGGTTTCTTCAACACTTCGCTGGACATCCGCCTGCAAGGGCCCTCCTATGCCGCTGGCGATGCCCAAGGGGCGTGGTACTACCCGGTACTCAACGGCCAGTCAGTGCCGTTCGGTACGCCAGGCGCAGCGGCCGACCCGCGCGAGGATTCGGTCGATCGGCTGCTGGAGAAAGGCTATGGCCGCTCCAACCGCGACGAAGTCTACAACCTCTCCTACAACGCCGAACTGCCCATCAACGATGACCTGACGCTGTACTCGTTCTCAACCTACAGCGACCGCAGCATCGTCGACACTCGTGGTAGCTTCCGCGCCACCAGCGTCTCGTCGATCCCGCAGATCTACCCAGACGGTTTCCATGCACAGCGGCTGATCGACGAAAAGGACTTCCAGGTCGCCGTTGGCGGCAAAGGCGACCTCGCCGGCTGGGCCTACGACCTGTCCACCACCTACGGCAAGGATGATGTGCGCCTGGGCGCGCAAAATACCCTCAACGCGTCCATTGGCCCGGCCAGCAAGACCTCGTTCTACCTCGGCGCCCAGGAGTTTCAGCAGTGGACCACCAACCTCGACTTCACCCGGCCCTTCGAGATTGGCTTGCCCAAACCCCTGCAACTGTCAGCGGGTATCGAACACCGCTGGGAAAAATACCTGCAAGGCGCCGGCGAACCTGATTCCTACCGCGACGGCGGCTACGTCTACCCCGTTGGCCATCCACGCGCAGGGCAACAGCCCTCGCCGGGCCTGCAATCGTTCACCGGCACTGCGCCTGGCGATGCCGGCTCACTGGACCGCGACAGCTACGCCTTCTATATCGACGCCGGCAGCAACCTCACCGAACGCCTGTACACCAGCGCCGCGTTTCGCTTCGAGCACTACGATGACAGCTCCGGCAACACCGTCAGCGGCAAGCTCGCCAGCCGCTATGAGTTGGCGCCAGGCCTGGCCCTGCGCGGCACCTTCAACACCGGCTTTCGCGCGCCGTCGCTGGCCCAGCAAATTTTCTCGGTCACGCAGAACACCGGCGTGCTCCAGGCCGACGGCACCACCCGCATCATCCAGGCCCGCTACCTGCCACCGGGCAGCGCCGAGGCTCAAGCCCTTGGCAGCAAGGACCTGGAGCCGGAGAAGTCGACCAACTTCAGTATCGGCCTGTCCTGGGAGCCGACTCGCAATGCCCGCGTCGCCCTCGATGCCTACCGCATCGAAATCAAGGATCGTATCGTCAAAAGCGAGATCATCCAGGTCAGCGACGCCTACTCCGCGCAGTACAACCTCAATGGCGTCGACAGCCGAACCGATGGTATTGACCTGGTCAGTGAACTGCACAGTGACTACGGCCGCTTTGGCCAGGTGCGTTGGTCGGCGCTGTACAGCTACAACCGCACCACCATCCGAGACATCAAGGAAAGTGGCGCGGCGGCCCTGCTTGGTAGCAACTACGTGACCTTCGGCCACCAGGCACAAACCGACCTGACCGAGGGCAGCCCGCGCGACAAGCTGGTGCTCGGGAGCAACTGGCGTGTCGGCGATTTCATCACCGACCTGCAACTGACCCGCTACGGCAAGTACACCGAGGCTGGCACAACGGCTGCGGCCGACAAGCAGTTCAGCGCCAAGTGGATCACCGACCTCGATATCACCTACCTGATCACCGACAACCTGTCGGCCGCTATTGGCGCCAACAACCTGTTCGGCGTACGCCCCGACAAACAATCGCCAAACCTGGTGCGGACCAACCTGGCGGGTAACCCAACCGAAATCAACAACCTCGATGAGTACGGCGCATTCAGCCCCTACGGCCTCAACGGCGCCTTCTATTACGCACGCCTTTCCTACGACTGGTAACCACAAGAGGACAGCAACATGCCTGCAGAAAACGTTGTCGCACTCACCGAAGCACTCAAAGTCACCCAATTGGAACCCACCGTCGGCGCCGAAATCAGCGGCGTCGACCTGAGCAAGCCGCTCTCCCCGTCGCAGCGCGATGAAATCCACGCCCTGCTGCTCAAGCACAAGGTGCTTTTCTTCCGCGACCAGCACATAAACAGCGAACAGCAGATCGCCTTCGCCGCCCAGTTTGGCGAGTTGTACGAACACCCCACCACCCAAAAGCACGACAGCAACAAGCCCCAGGCCCACCTGATCCTTGCCAAGGAAGCGCGTGAGGCTTACGGCAACGCACCCAAGGGCCGCTGGCACACCGACACCAGTTGGCTGCTCCAGCCGACCTACGGCGCGGTGCTGCGCGCGGTATCGCTGCCTGAGCTGGGGGGCGATACGGTCTGGGCCGATGCAGGCCTGGTCTACCGCGGCCTGTCCGATGAGCTCAAGGCGCGCATCGACAACCTCTTCGTCACCCACAACTTCAAGGCGTCGCTGGACAAGGTCGGCTATGCCTACCCGATCCTTGCCCACCCACTGGTGCGCACCCACCCGGAAACCGGCGAAGACGCCCTGTTCATCAACTTCTCCATGTCACCCCAGGTGATTGGCTGGTCGGTTGAGGAAAGTCGCACGCTGGTCGCCGAGCTGCTAAAGGCGTTCAGCAACCCCGAGTATCAGGTGCGTTTCAAATGGACGCCAGGCACGGTCGCCTTCTGGGATAACCGCGCGCTGCTGCATTACCCGGTCTACAACTACGGCGACTTCGAGCGTGCGATGGAGCGGGTGTTGATCGCCGACAACGACATCCCCCATCGCGTGCGCAAGCAGGAGGCCGTGTGATGGGGCGAAAGCTGCACTTGGCGCTGTTCGTCACTCAAGCGGGCTCGCACCTGGCAGGATGGCGCCATCCCCAGGCCGAAATCGGCAATGCGCTGGATGTTCGCTACTACCAGCGCATTGCCGAGCAGGCCGAGGCCGCCAAGCTGGACATGCTCTTCGTCGCAGACAAACTCGCGCTGGACGACATACACGGCGGTAATTTCGACGCCGCCGTGACCTGGCGCCCCAATGGCTCGCCAGAACCGTTGGCACTGCTCTCGGCGCTCAGCGTGCTGACCTCACGCATCGGATTGGGCGCGACCATTTCCACCAGCTACCACCCGCCATTCCACGTCGCCCGTCAGTTCGCCACGCTGGATCATTTCAGCCATGGGCGGGCGGCGTGGAATGCGGTGACCTCGGTCAACGATGGCGAAGCGCGAAACTTCAGTCTCGATCAGCACCTCGGCCATGCCGAACGCTATGCCAAGGCCGAGGAGTTTCTCGATGTGGTGCGCAGCCTCTGGGACACTTGGGCAGACGATGCCCTGCTACTGGACAAAAGCAGCGGGCGTTACGCCGACGCCAGCAAAATCCACTACGCCGAGCACCGAGGCGAGCACTTCAAGGTGCGCGGCCCGCTTAACCTGCCGCGCCCGCCACAAGGCCATCCGGTGCTGATCCAGGCAGGCGTGTCGTCGGCATTCCAGTCCCTGGCGGCACGTAACGCCGAGGTGATCTTCCCGGTGCAGTCGACCCTGGAGAAAGCCAAGGCCTTCTACCGCGAGTTCAAGCAGCAGGTGGTGGCGGCGGGCCGCAGCGTCGAGGCCGTCAAGGTGCTGCCTGGCTTGTACCCGATCATCGCTGACACCGATGAGCAGGCCCAGGCGCTGGCCGCCGAGCTGGACGAGTTGGTCCTGCCCATCGCCGGCCTGGCGTTCATGTCGGCAAGCATGAACTACGACCTGGCGCAGCACGACCCGAAAGCACCGGTGCCGGATATCCGCGAGCATATCCGCGGCAGCAAGGGCCGTTTCGACGTGGTGATCGGCAATGCCATCGAAGCCGGGTGGAGCCTCGAACAGCTGGGCCGCTGGTACGCCTCCAGCCTCGCCTTCGCCAAGTTCATCGGTTCGCCGCAAACCGTCGCCGATCAGATCCAGCAATGGTTCGACGAACACGCCGCCGATGGCTTCGTGGTGATGCCGCCGTACATGCCCGGTGGTGCTGAGCGCTTCCTCCAGCAGGTGGTGCCGGAGCTGCAGCGGCGCGGGATATTCCGTACGGAATACCAGGGCAGCACCTTGCGAGATCACTTGGGTCTGGAAAAACCCCAACGAACAGGAGCTGCGCATGGTCATGCAGCTCTCCGGCGCGGCCAGCCTTGCTGACATCCGCACCACACCTCTGAACAAAGGATAACCACATGACTCAGCGCAAACTGCACCTTGGCGCCATTCTCACCGGCGTGGGTACTACCCAGCACGAATGGCTACACCCAGAGATACCTGGCGATGCCAGCATCGATATCGACTGGTACAAGCAACAGGCGCGCGCCGCCGAAGCGGCCAAGTTCGACTTCGTGTTCATCGTCGACAGCCCGTACATCACCCCCGAGTCGGCGCCGCACTTTCTCAACCGCCTGGAGCCGTTGACCCTGCTGTCGGCGCTGGCGGGGGCCACCGAGCGCATTGGCCTGGTCGCCACCCTGACTACCTCATACACCGAACCCTTCAACGTCGCTCGCCAGTTTGCCTCGCTGGACCATATCAGCCATGGCCGCGCCGGCTGGAATGTGGTCACCACCGGCCTGGAGGGTGCCGCCGGCAACTTCGGCCGCGAGCAGCATATCGACCACGGCGAACGCTACCGCCGCGCCCATGAACATGTCGCCGTGGTGCAAGGCTTGTGGGATTCCTACGAGGATGACGCCTTCCCCCGCGATAAAGCCAACAAGCGCTTCCTCACCGCCAGCAAACAGCATCGCCTGGACCACCAAGGCGAGTTCTTCTCGGTCACAGGGCCGTTGAACATTTCCCGCTCGCCCCAGGGCCAGCCGGTGATCTTCCAAGCCGGGGTTTCTGAATCGGGTCGTGGCCTGGCGGCGCAGATCGCCGAAGGCATCTTCGCGGGCGTCGACAACTTCGAAGACGCGGTCGAGTACTACGCCGACATCAAACGGCGCACCGCCGAGGCTGGACGCAACCCCGATCACGTGCTGTTGTTCCCCGGCATCGACCCGATCATTGCCGATACCGACGAGCAGGCTCAGGCCATCGAACGCGAACGCAAGGGCGAGCTGGACCTCCACAAGGCGCTGGTGCAACTGGGCCGCCCGTTCAGCTACCACGACTTCAGCCAGTACGACCTTGACGCGCCCTTCCCGCAACTGGGCGACCTGGGCAGCAACGGCTACCGTGGCCACGCTGAGCGCATCAAACGCGTGGCTGCCGAACAGAACCTGACCCTGCGCCAGGCGGCCCTGCGCTTCGGCCAGCCCTACTCCAACTTTGTCGGCTCACCGCTGACCGTGGCCAACGAAATCGAACGCTGGTTCCGCGAGGGTGCCGTGGACGGCTTCAACATTCATGTGGGCGCACCGAGCGACTTCGCCCGTTTCACCCACGAGGTGCTGCCGATCCTGCGCGAGCGCGGGCTGTTCCGTAGCGAGTATGAGGCCCGTACATTGCGCGGGCATCTCGGGCTGGAAGTACCGCAGAACCGCCATGCGTCATCGCCTCAGCACACCAACGAACGCATTGGGGACACGGTGTGAGCCTTATGCTATCCGCTTTCGCCCGCTCTCATAGAACTTCAGGTAACTAACTGATTTAGCAGGGACCCTGTGGGAGCGGGCGTGCCCGCGAACACCGGCGCAGCCGGTGCCATGCACCGTGTTGGATTCTTCGCGGGCGCGCCCGCTCCCACAGGGTATGCGGGCCGCTTGCGAACTCAGTTCTCTGCGCTGTCGCGCAGAGAACTGATGCTGGCAGGCGCTCCGCGTACCC